>NZ_JBHXRG010000001.1:843382-1020245 GCF_042716995.1 Nocardia sp. NPDC058640 | reverse complement strand
CCACCGGTCGCGTCGCACGGCCCGTTACACGGCCGCCGCTAACTACGGCTTATAACCACGGGCGGCGGCGGGTTTCCTCCATGGCCCCGGCCCCACGCCTTTTTGTGGGCCTGATGTGGCCGAACGACAGTCGATCGAACGGTTGGGTAGAGTGCGCAAGGTGAGCTTGGGGCGGCGCGCAGGGTGGCGCGCGATGGTGTTGGCAATGATCGCCTCGACGGCGGTCGTGGCCGGGTGCACGGCGAATCCGCCACCGCCGATCGAGTCCACCGACTCGCCGAAGACCACCACCGCCAAGCCGGGCAAGAACACCGTCGTGGTCGCGATCGACGACATCGGCATCGGCTTCAACCCGCATCTGCGCTCGGATCAGTCACCCGCGACCAGTGCGGTCAGTTCGATGGTGCTGCCCAGTCCGTTCCGCGCCGCGCCCACGCCCGTGCATCCCGGTCTGGTCGACTGGGTGCCCGATTCCGCGCTGATCGTGTCGGCCGACGTGACCGCCCACGAGCCCTTCACCATCACCTACACCCTGCGCAATCAGGCCAATTGGTCCGACGGCGCGCCGATCGCCGCCGAGGATTTCCGGTTCCTGTGGCAGCAGATGATCAGCCAGCCCGGCGTGGTCGACCCGGCCGGCTATCGGCTGATCTCGGACGTGGCGTCCTCGGGCGGCGGCAAGACCGTCACCGTGACCATGACCCAGCCGTATCCGGCCTGGCGGGAACTGTTCTCGAACCTGCTGCCCTCGCACCTGGTCAAGGATTCCCCCGGCGGGTTCACCAGCGGCCTGGTCGACAAGATCCCGGTCTCGGGCGGCAATTTCACGATCAAGTCGGTGGATCGCGGACGCGACGAGATCCTGCTCGAACGCAACGACCGCTTCTGGGGCACCCCCGCCTCTCCGGATCAGATCCAGTTCCGGCGCGGCGGCACCCCCTCGCAGCTGGCCGAATCGTTGCGCACCGGCGACGCGCAGATGGCGCTGGTGCACGGCGGCGTGGCCACGCAGGCGCAACTGGCCGCGATCCCGTCGGTGCGGACCACGATCATGCCGCAGGCCCGCGAACTGCAACTCGCGCTCAACGGACGTTCCGGCGACCTCGCCGACGTCCGGGTGCGCAAGGCGGTGCTGGCACTGCTCGACCCGGCCCTGCTGGCCACCGTCGGTGCGCAGACCGGCGGCTGGGTGGAACCCGCACGCGCGCAAGTACTTCCGCCGTCCAGCCCCGACTACGTGCCGACCGCGCCGCCGCGGATGAACACCGACGAGGCGTTCGCGCTGCTGGCCGAGGCCGGTTTCGGCCGCGCACCGGAGACGCCGCAGACCGGTTCGCCGACTTCGCCTGCGCCACAACCACGTTCGGTGGCCCGCAACGGCAAGGGATTGTCGGTGCGGATCGGCGTGGTCAGCGACGACGCGTCAGCGCTGGCGGTGGCCAATACCGCCACCGACCAATTGCGCAGTGCCGGAATCGATGCCACCGTGCGCGCGATGGCCGCCGACGAGCTGTACGGCAAGGACCTCACCGAATCCTCGGTCGACGCGATCGTGGGCTGGGAGTTGGCGGGCGGCGATCCCGGCACGGCGCTGGCCTCGCGCTACGGCTGCGCGCCGACCGCGCCGGCGGGCGCGGACGGTCCGGTGTTGGCCGCGGCGGAGGCATATCGCAAGGCGCCCAGCAACATCGGCGGCGTGTGCGACCCGACGCTGCAGTTCCCCATCGACGAGGCGCTGCGCGGCATCGATGTGCCGCGCGTGCTGGCCGAGGCCGAGCCGCGGCTGTGGGAGCTGGCCACGGTGCTGCCGATCGTGCAGGACAACGTCGTCGCGGCGGCCGGTCCTCGCGTGGACGGTGTGTCGCTGTCGGGCGCGATCCAGGTCGGCATCTTCGGTGACACGGCGCAGTGGCGGAGGATTCCATGACCGGCGGACTGCTGCTGGTGCACGCGCACCCCGATGACGAAACCCTCACCACCGGTGGCACTATCGCGCATTACCGCAGCCAGGGCGTCCCGGTCACCGTGGTGACGTGCACGCTCGGCGAGGAAGGCGAAGTCATCGGCGAACGCTGGTCGCGTCTGATCGCCGCGGAAGCCGACCAACTCGGCGGTTACCGCATCAGCGAACTCACCGCCGCCCTGTCCGCGCTGGACGCGGGCGAGCCGCACTTCCTCGGCGGCCCCGGCCGATGGCGCGATTCCGGCATGGCGGGCACCCCGTCGGCGGCGAACCCGCGGGCCTTCGTGCACTCCGGTGACGCGGCGGTCGACGAACTCGTCGCGGTGATCCTGGAACTGCGCCCGCAGGTGGTGGTCACCTACGACCCGCGCGGCGGCTACGGCCATCCCGACCACATCCGCGCGCACGAGATCACCACCCTCGCGGTGGCGGCCGCCGCCGAACAGGGCTGGGACGTGCCCAAGTTCTACTGGACCGTCACCGACGGCGACCTGCTGCGCCAGCACACCGCCGCGCTGGCCCGTCGCACCGTCGACGAGCTACCCGGCGCCCTGCCCGCGGGCTGGCGCCTACCCACCGAAGCCGAGCTGGCGGGCATGTCCACCAGCGGAGTGACCACCGTGGTCGACGTCTCCGACGTGGTCGCGGCCAAGCGCGCCGCCATGCGCGCGCACGCCACCCAGGTCACCGTCGCGCCCAGTGGCCGGGAATTCGCTCTGTCGAACAACATCGCCCTGCCGGTCCTGCCGGAGGAGCACTTCACCCTGGTGCGCGGCACGCGGGGGCCGGTCGGCGCGGACGGGTTCGAGCACGACCTGTTCGCCGGTCTCGATTGAGTCGCTAGCCACAGGGTTGCCCGTGCGTGGCCGCGCGGTTGCCGGTAGCGTTCCGGTGTCCGCGTACACGGGTGTTTCGCACGATGGGTGGCGTGTCATGAGCGCTGTGGGTGATCGACCGAAACTCGACGCCGAAGACGAGGGGTATCACAAATCCCTGGGCAAACGTCAGCTGATGATGATCGCCATCGGCGGCGCGATCGGCACGGGCCTGTTCCTGAGTTCGGGTGGCCGCTTGGCCAGCGCCGGACCCGCGCTGTGGATCGTGTACGCGGTGTGCGGCGTGTTCGTGTTCTTCATCCTGCGCGCACTGGGCGAGCTGGTGCTGCACCGCCCGACCTCGGGTTCGTTCGTGTCCTACGCGCGCGAATTCCTCGGGGAGAGAGCAGCTTTCGTCGCGGGTTGGATGTACTTCCTGAACTGGTCGATGACCGGCATCGCCGACTCCACCGCCATCGCACTGTATTTCCACTACTGGCAGCCGATGACCTCGGTGCCGCAGTGGGTGCTGGCGCTGATCGCGTTGGTGATCGTGTTGATCGTGAACCTGGTGAGCGTCAAGGCTTTCGGTGAGTTGGAGTTCTGGGCGGCGCTGGTGAAGGTGACCGCGCTGTGCGCGTTCCTGGTGATCGGCACGGTGTTCCTGTTGGGCCGCTTCACCATTCGCGGTGAACCGACGGGCGTTCCGGTGATCACCGAACACGGCGGCCTGTTCCCGACCGGCATCCTGCCGCTGGTCACGGTCACCTCGGGCGTCATCTTCGCCTATGCCGCAGTCGAATTGGTCGGCACGGCCGCGGGTGAGACCAAGGACCCCGAGAAGCTGATGCCCAAGGCGATCAACTCGGTGATCGTGCGGATCGCGGTGTTCTACGTCGGTTCGCTGCTGCTGCTCGGGCTGCTCATGCCGTACACCTCCTATCACGCGGGGGAGAGCCCGTTCGTCACGTTCTTCGCCGCGCTGGGCGTGCCCGGTATCGGTTCGCTGATGAACATCGTGGTGCTCACCGCGGCGTTCTCCAGTCTCAACGCCGGGTTGTATTCCACCGGACGGATCCTGCGTTCGATGTCCATGCGGGGCAGCGCGCCCAAGTTCACCTCGGTGATGAGCGGTCACGGCGTGCCCTACGGCGGCATCCTGCTCACCTTCGGTATCGCGCTGCTGGGCGTGGTGCTCAACGGATTCGTGCCCGATCAGGCGTTCGAGATCGTGCTGAACATGGCGTCGCTGGGCATCCTGTCGTCGTGGGCCACGATCGTGCTGTGTCAGCTGCGGATGTACCGGATGTGGAAACAGGGGCAGATCGAACGGCCCGCGTTCCGCATGATCGGCGCGCCCTATACCGGGGTGGCGACGCTGATCTTCCTGTTCACGGTGCTGGTGTTGATGGCGATCGACCGCCCGGTGGGCACCTGGACGGTGGCGAGTCTGGTGATCATCGTGCCCGCGCTGCTGATCGGCTGGCGCTTCTCCGGGGCGCGTGCGGCGCAGCTGGCGCACCCGGCCGAATAGACTCCGGACCATGGTCACCGCCTCCGATCAGCCCACCGCCGTGCTGCGGACCTCCCGCCTGGCACTGCCCGACCCGCTGATCTCGGGCCTGATCGTGGTGCTGCTGCTGCTGAACGCGCTGATCACCCTGGCCGTGGAAGTGCTGTTCCTGCCCACCTACATCGGCTCGGTGCCGTTCCCGGTGTCGGCGCTGCTGGCCGCGCCGATCAACATCGCGCTGGTCTACGGCATGGAGTCGGTGACCGACCGGATCGGCTTCACGTTCGCCCCGATCGTGGTGTGGGTGTTCGGGTTCCTGGTCTGCGCCTCGCGCGGGCCCGGCGGCGACATCATGCTCGGCAGCGACGGCCGTACCCTGCTGCTGTTCGCCTGCGGTGTGCTCGCACCCGCGGCCTACCTGTATTACCGCTCGAACTCCCGCTAGGTGGCCTTTTTCTGCCACGGCCACTGGCCGGTGAGTTCGAGTTCCAGCGAATAGCTCAGGAACGTGCGCACCAGCACGATCAGCGCCAGCACGCCGACGCTGGTGAAACTGGGTGCGATGGCCACGGTGCGGATGATGTCGGCGGCGACCAGGAACTCCAGCCCCAACAGAATCGCCCGGCCCAGTCCCCGCCGATACGTGCGATAGGCGAGGTCGAACTCCTGGTGCCCGGCCAGTTGCCGCAGGAACCGGATCGTGCCGACCAGCCCGCCGATGACGATGGCGGCCACGCCCGCGGCGTCCAGGACCTGGCCCGCGGTCTCGATGATCTCGGTGAACTGCACGGCAACACCCCTTGCGTCGGCGGCACGGCGATCGCTTCGAACGCTACGCCGCGCCTATCGCGCCTGCCGTGCCACCGCGCCGTCGAGAATCAGGTCGACGGCCTGGGTGAAGCGGCTGCGCAGACCACCCGCGGCTTCCTCGACGATCTGCGATCGCTGCTGGGTGTAGCGCTTGTGCAGGCGCGGATACTGCCGTGACGCGGTGATGCTGGCCGCCATCACCTGGTCGGCCCACTGCTGAGCGGGCAGACCGCTGCGCGCGATGGTCATGCGCATCGCGGCCTCGTTCCCGCACGAACCGACGACGAACTCGAACACGGTGTTGGTGGTGATGTCGGTGACCTCGTCGTCGAAACCCGCGGCTTCCACGATCGCGATCATCGAGTCGGTCAGGCGCATCATGTTGGGGCCGAGGTAGGTCAGGGCGGCGCTGCTGAGCACCACGGTGATCCACGGATGGGCCAGCATGGTGGCCCGCAAGCCGTTGACCTGCTCGTGCATCACCTCGCGCCAGCGCACGGGATCCGGTGTGGGCGTTGGTACTTCACCGATCACCTGGTCCACGACCAGTTCCAGCAGTTCGTCCTTGTTGGCCACGTGCAGGTACAGCGAGGTCGCGCCTGCGCCCAGTCGTGCGCCGAGTTTGCGCATACTCAACGCGTCGAAGCCGTCGGCGTCGAGCAGGGCGATGGTCTCGGCGACGATCTGGTCGCGGCTCAAGGTCGGCTGGTCGCGGGGTTCGGGCGCGGGCCTGGTCCACACCGACTGGTATTCCGTCGAGCTCGGCATTACTTCTCCTCGCTGTTGTACGGCCTGTCGTCAGCGTGTGCCCAGGCGACCGGGGGTCACTGCTTCGATCAGGGTGGCGGCTTCGTCGATCGGGATATCGATGACCTGGTAGGCCTTCTTGCCCGCCGCGGTGGCAGCTATGACGGTGGCGAGGCCGGATCGACGCTGCCAAAAGGTTTGGCGCACAGTCCATCCGATGATGCCGGGGGATTCGAGGCAGTCGCGGTTGCGGTCGAGGCTGCCGCTGCGGGTGATCAGCCAGGTGGGGCCGGTGGTGCCAGGAAGGACGCGGTGGCCGAGGCCTCGGTAGCGGTCTTCGGCCAGGGCCGCCATGACCAGGGCGAGGGTCAGGGGGATAGCCCAGGTCCACGGGGGGAGGTGGCGGCCGGTGAGGGTGAGGGCGAGCATGGCTGCGGCCAGGACTGCGACCGGGAACAGTGCGCGGATGTAGCGGCGGCGTCGGGCTGCGGGGCCGTGTCGGTGGAGTGCGATGGTGCCCAAGGTGGTGCCGGTAATCGGCTGGGGTGCAGTCGAATTCGCCGTTGACGCGTGTGGGCGGCGGCGGGTGCGCAGGAGTTCGTCGAGGGTGCGTTCGACCGCGACGCGTGGGGCCTGCGGGAGGATCTTCTGGCGCGGATTCTCGCCGGTCATGATCATTTCCAACTGGGCGGCACGGGCGGCGCGCAGCAGCAGCGGTTCGTTGAGGGTGGCGCCGCGGAAGCGGGCCAGGTCGAGGGTGATCTGGCGGGTGGTGAACAGGCCGTGGCGCAGGTGCAGGGTGGTGCCGTTGTCGAGCACGCGCAGGCCGAACCAGGTGGCGAGGTAGTGCGCGCACGCGGCCAGGCTCACCAACACCAGCGACAGCGCGGTCAGGCCGACGATGACGATGGCTACTCCGGCCACGCTGTTGTCGCCGAGGCCTTGCACCGCAGAGCTTTTCGAGATCATCTCGATGAACCCGTACTGTGCGGCCAGGCCCACGATCGGCGCGAAGATCGCCAGACCGGTCAGCGATAGCGGCGCGTATCGCACCCATGCCGCCTGCCAGTGCCCGATCTCGACACCGGTTTCTGTATTCGAATCATGAGGCATCCCAACAGATTCGACAGACTCGGGGCGGTGCTCGCTTGTGTGCGAGAGTAATTCGGATCGCAGCGCCGGGATGCGACTCTTGTCGAGCGCGTCGAGTTTGAATTCTTCCCCCTTGGCCGCCTGATTCCCGGTCCCGATCGCCAACACCGCCAACCCCAGAACCCGGTGCAGCACATCGGCTTCCACATCCACCGACCGAATGCGCGGCCGCGGCACCGACAGCGTCCGCCGCTGCACGATCCCGCTGCGCAACTGCACATGATCGGCGTCGATCCGATACGTCGTGGTGAACCAGCGCGCCACACCGAACGCCGCGACCAGCGTCACCGGGATCAGACTCCACAGCGGGTTACCGCTGGTCGTGCCGACGATGACTGTGCCGAGCAGCACCGGAATGTATTTCACGATCTCGGTGACCGGATACACCAGCAACATGCGCGGATCCAGACGCTGCCATTCCACGGGCTGGGTCACGTCGTGGGGCTGGGTCACGTCGCGTCCCCACGGTGCTGCGCCGCGATCGCGGTCAACCGCACCACCGTCTCCTCGGCGACCGGGCGATCCAGCGCACTGATCTTCACCGCCCCCGCCGACGACGCGGTGGTCACCGTGACCGTCGCCAATCCCAGCATCCGTTCCAACGGTCCACGCTCGGTGTCCACGGTCTGCACCCGCGAGATCGGCGCGACCCGCGACTCCTGATCCAGCCACCCCACCCGCGTGTACACGGCCTCATCGGTGACCTCCCAGCGATGCACAGCGAACCGCCACGCGGGAATCACGACCACGGCCACCACCGCCAGCGCCGCGGCAGCCAGCCCCGCGACCACCTGCCATTCACGGTGCGTGTCATCCAGCACCGCCCACACCGCCAGCGCCACGAACGCGATGACCACCCCGATCGCGTTCTCCAGCGCCCACAGCAGCTTGGCCTTGGAACTGGGACGCCAGGCCGGTTCGGCCAGGATGGTGGAGCGCGGCAACGACATGTGCCCATGGTTCCACGAGCGGGCGTGCGGTTCACGCTGTCGGGAATATGCGCGCTCGCGTGCGAGGTTGTGGTCGACGAGGACGCGCGCGACCAGCCGACCACACGTCCCGGGAAGAAGTAGCGCATGATCGACGGGGTGACCGACTTGCCGAAGCCGAGCGTTCCGATGCCGCCGCCGAATCCCGCCGCGATGCGTCGGGCCCTGCGCCGGGCCCGCGACGGCGTCACGTTGAATGTCGACGAGGCCACCGTGCTGCTGCACGCCACCGGCGACGACCTGGTCGATCTGTGCGCCAGCGCCGCCAGGGTGCGCGACGCCGGCCTGGAATCGGCGGGGCGCCCACGCACGATCAGCTACTCGCGCAATGTGTTCATCCCGCTGACCAAGCTGTGCCGGGACAAGTGCCACTACTGCACGTTCGTGACGGTGCCGGGCAAGCTGCGCGCCGACGGCAAGGGCATGTTCCTCGAACCCGACGAGGTGCTGGACATCGCCCGTCAGGGTGCCGCGCTGGGCTGCAAGGAGGCCCTGTTCACCCTCGGTGACCGGCCCGAAGACCGTTGGCCCGAGGCCGCGCAGTGGCTCGACGAACGCGGCTACGACTCCACTCTGGACTACCTGCGTGCCGTGTCCATCCTCGTGCTCGAGGAAACCGGCCTGCTGCCGCATCTGAACCCCGGCGTGATGAGCTGGAACGAGATCTCCCGGCTCAAGCCGGTCGCCCAGTCCATGGGCATGATGCTGGAAACCACCGCGACCCGGCTGTTCACCGACAAGGGCGAATGCCATTACGGCAGTCCCGACAAGGATCCGGCGGTGCGGCTGCGGTCGATCACCGACGCGGGCCGACTCTCGGTGCCGTACACCACCGGCATCCTGGTCGGCATCGGCGAGAATCTCACCGAACGTGCCGAGTCGATCATGGCGATTCGCAAGCAGCACAGGGAGTTCGGTCACATCCAGGAAGTGATCGTGCAGAACTTCCGGGCCAAGGACGACACCGCCATGCGCGATGTTCCCGACGCCGATGTCGCGGAGTTCTTGGCGACCGTGGCGGTGACGAGATTGCTTCTCGGACCCGATGTTCCGGTGCAGGCGCCGCCGAACCTGGTGTCGCACAGCGATTGCCGTGCGTTGATCGACGCGGGTATCGATGACTGGGGCGGGGTGTCGCCGGTGACGGTGGATCACGTCAATCCCGAACGGCCGTGGCCGAACCTGGACACCTTGCGTGAGATCACCGAGGCAGCCGGATTCGCCCTGGTGGAACGCACCTCCGCGCACCCGAAATACGTTCGCGCGGGCCATCCTTGGATCGACCCGCGGATCGGCGCCCACGTCGACGCGCTCACCGATCCCGCGACCGGTCTGGCCCGGCCGGACGCGATGCCGGTCGGCCTGCCGTGGCAGGAACCCGACGAGTCGTGGGACTCGGTCGGCCGCGTCGACCTCAACACCGCCATCGACACCGAGGGCCGAAACACCGACAGCCGCAGCGATTCCGGCCTCGGCCAGGAAGTAGTCGGCGCGTTCGGTGACTGGGAAACCATCCGCGAACACGCCCGCGACCTGGCCGTCGTCGCACCCGAGCGCCTGGATTCCGAAGTCCTCGACGCCCTGCGCGCCGCGGAAAAAGACCCGGCGGGCCTGTCCGACGACCAGTATCTCGCCCTGGCGACCGCCGACGGCGCGAACATGGAAGCCGTTGCGGCGCTGGCGGATTCACTGCGTCGCGAGGTCTCCGGCGACGACGTCACCTACGTGATCAACCGGAACATCAACTTCACCAACATCTGCTACACCGGATGCCGGTTCTGCGCCTTCGCCCAACGCAAGGGCGACGCCGACGCGTTCACCCTGAGCACCGACGAGGTCGCCGACCGGGCGTGGGAAGCCCACGTCGACGGCGCCACCGAGATCTGTATGCAGGGCGGCATCGACCCCGAACTGCCGGTCACCGGCTACGCCGACCTGGTCCGCGCCATCAAGGCCCGGGTCCCGGACATGCACGTGCACGCGTTCAGCCCGATGGAGATCGTCAACGGCGCCTCGCGCGGCGGTCAGAGCATCCACGAGTGGCTGTCGGCGCTGAAAGAAGCCGGACTGGGCTCGATCCCCGGCACCGCCGCGGAAATCCTCGACGACGAGGTCCGCTGGGTGCTCACCAAGGGCAAACTGCCCACCTCGGCCTGGATCGAGGTCATCACCACCGCGCACAAACTGGGCATCCCGTCGAGTTCGACGATGATGTACGGCCACGTCGACAACCCGAAACACTGGGTCGGTCACCTGCGCGTGCTGCGCGGAATCCAGGACGAGACAGGCGGTTTCACCGAATTCGTGCCGCTGCCGTTCGTGCACCAGAGCGCGCCGCTGTACCTGGCGGGCGCCGCGCGACCGGGCCCGACCAACCGCGACAACCGCGCCGTGCACGCCCTGGCCCGCATCATGCTGCACGGCCGCATCCACAACATCCAGACCAGCTGGGTGAAACTGGGAACCCTGGGTACCCAGGCCATGCTCACCGGCGGCGCCAACGACCTGGGCGGCACCCTGATGGAGGAAACCATCTCCCGCATGGCCGGATCCCAACACGGCTCCGCCAAAACCGTCGCCGAACTCACCGACATCGCCGCGGGCATCAACCGCCCGGTCCGCGAGCGCACGACCACCTACGGAGTGGTGGAATCCAGGCCCGCGCCACTGCCCTTGACGATCGGATGAGTTAGGGCAGGCTGACCTGGGAGTAATGTGGGCGGTCGGGATACTGTTTCGGGGGCGGAGTTACCCCGCAGGTGAGGACAGACTAGGAGAACGGCAGTGCCGTACATCATCGCTGAACCGTGCGTTGACGTGAAGGACAAGGCGTGCATCGAGGAATGCCCCGTGGATTGCATCTACGAGGGCGGTCGCATGCTCTACATCCAACCCGACGAGTGCGTGGACTGTGGTGCGTGTGAGCCGGTCTGCCCCGTGGAGGCGATCTTCTACGAGGACGACACTCCGGACCAGTGGAGCGGTTACATCAACGCCAACGTCGACTTCTTCAACGAACTGGGATCCCCCGGTGGCGCGACCAAGGTCGGTGTGGTCGATTTCGATCCCGCCTTCATCAAGGCGCTGCCCCCGATGGCCGAAGAGTGAGCGCGGGGGTGCCCACGCGTGGTCGTGTGAGCGGTCTGCTGCCTGATTTTCCGTGGGACACGATCGCCGCGGTGAAGCAGAAGGCGGCCGCGCATCCGGGTGGCCTGGTCGACCTGTCCGTCGGTACGCCGGTGGACCCGGTCGATCCGGTGATCCGGGCCGCCCTGAGTTCGGTGGCGGCTGTTCCCGGCTATCCGACCACGCACGGCACCCCTGAGCTGCGCGCCGCCGCCGTCGCCGCACTGGCGCGTCGGTTCGGCGTCACCGGCGTCGACCCGGCGGCCGTGCTGCCGGTGATCGGCACCAAAGAGCTGATCGCCGGACTGCCGCGGCTGCTGGGTCTGGGCCCCGACGATCTGGTGGTGATCCCCGAGATCGCCTACCCGACTTACGAAGTCGGCGCGCTGCTGGCGGGCGCGAAGCCTTGGCGCGCAGACGGTCTCACCCAGATCGGCCCGCAGAACCCGGCCCTGATCTTCGTGAACTCCCCGTCCAACCCCACCGGCAAGGTGCTGCCCATCGAGCACCTGCGCAAGGTGGTGGCGTTCGCCCGCGAGCGCGGCGCGATCATCGCCTCCGACGAGTGCTACCTGGGCCTGACCTGGGAAGGCGAGGCCGTCTCGATCCTGGACCCGCGCGTGAGCGACGGCGACCACACGGGACTGTTGGCCATCCACTCCCTGTCGAAGACCTCGAGCCTGGCCAGCTACCGCGCCGGCTTCGTCGCCGGTGATCCCGCGCTGGTCGCGGAACTCCTCGAGGTGCGCAAACACTCCGGCATGATCATGCCGTTCCCGATCCAGGCCGCCATGACCGCCGCCCTGAGCGACGACGTCCACGAGGCCGAACAGCGCGAGCGTTACCGCGCCCGCCGCGACATCCTGCGAAAAGCCTTGCAGCAGGCAGGTTTCCGCATCGACTTCTCCGAAGCCGGCCTCTACCTGTGGGCCACCCGCGGCGAACCCTGCCGCATCACCCTCGACTGGCTCGCCGAACGCGGAATCCTCGCCGCCCCAGGAGATTTCTACGGTCCGCGCTCGCCCGAACACGTCCGCATCGCACTGACCGCCACCGACGAACGCATCGCCGAGGCCGTCGAGCGGCTGTCCTGAGCTGCGCGTACTGTTGTCGCCCACCCGAACAGAGCCGTGGTGAGGGCCGTTAGTGCACATGACCGACCGTGCGGGCGCGTGCGGTGGTGCGGGTGATCAGGGGTAGGTAGCCGAGGTGCCCCGAACTGGAGCGGTGGCACGGCTTCGGCGCTGCGTAGCGCGGCCCAGGGGTGTAGCAGGCGCTGTGCGAGCTCGGTGTGCCGCGACGTCGTGTACTGACAGCTCGACCCGCCACAGTATCCGCGGCGCCCGGCCCGGTTAGGGTCATGCGATCGGCGCGAAATCGAAAGGCTGGCAACGCATGCACGGGGTGGAGTTCGCAGCGGGCACGGTGTTCGCCGGGTATCGGATCGACCGGCTGCTCGGCCGCGGCGGAATGGGCACCGTGTACTTGGCGGCGCACCCCCGCCTGCCGCGACGGGTCGCGCTGAAACTGCTGAACCGGGAACTGTATTCGGACCCGGAGGTGCGCGGCCGATTCGAGCGCGAGGCCGACGTCTCGGCGCACCTGGACCATCCCGGCATCGTGTCGGTGCTCGATCGCGGGGTCGAAGACGGCCTGATGTGGATCTCCATGCAGTACGTCGACGGCACCGACGCCTCGGTATTCCGCAGGGAGCCGATGGATCCCGCCCGCGCGATCGGCATCATCGCCCACACCGCCGAAGCACTCGACTACGCCCACGAACGCGGCGTCCTACACCGAGATGTGAAGCCCGCCAACATCTTGCTGGCCCCCGCCCGCACCGGTGACCGCGTGCTACTCACCGACTTCGGCATCGCCCGCCTGCGCGGCGACGCCCGCCAACTCACCCGCACCGGCGCCTTCCTCGCCACCCTGGCTTACGCGTCCCCCGAACAACTTTCGGGCACCGCCGTCGATCACCGCTCCGACCAGTACTCCCTCGCCTGCACCCTGTTCACCCTCCTCACCGGCGAAAGCCCTTTCCCCGCAGACAATCCCGGCGCAGTCGTCGCCGCCCACCTGACCAAACCCGTCCCGCGCGCATCGGCGACGATCAACAATCTGCCACCCGGAGTCGACGAGGTCATCGCTCGAGCAATGGCGAAGGATCCCGCCGAAAGATTCGACAGCTGTGCGGAATTCGCCCACGCGGCGATGACAGCCGCAGGACCTGCCTCGCGCGTTATCGCCAGTGGCCGGGTGACCCCACTGTCTCAGGGGCGGGCCGACATCGACGCTGCGGCAAGCGAATCCGGGCCTGTCGTTCAGGAACGCTGGTCGGCGCGCACGGAGGTCAGCGCACCCGGCCACACGCTCATTCGATCCGAACCGCTCGGCTCGGCCCATCGACCACAGCCTGCTGTTTCCTCGCGATGGCGGGTGCTCGCGGTGAGCCTGATCGTGCTCGCCATGGTCGCCGGTGTCGGCGTGATCGGTGTCGGTGCGATCTACTGGAAGTTCGTGCGCCCCAACAGGGTTGCACCCCCGCCGAACTGGGGCGGCCACGCGTCGGTCGCGTCGGGCTTCACCGATCTGATCCCGTCCGGCCCGACCGGACGCGGCTGGCGGGAAGCGAGTTGCTTCGCCACACCGTCGCTGGTCGTGTTGCCCGGTGATCCGGCCCCGGCACAGCAGATCACCTGCACCGACACCAACGGCGTCACCTCCTGGTACACCGAATTCCCGACAACCGCCGACGCCGACGCCTACCTCGCCCGGCACACCACCGAAGACGCCACCCGCCAACTCCCCGACACCACCGTCACCGCCCACCGCCCGCGCGACCCCGGCGCACCGTTCACCCTCGCGACCAGGGAACACGGCAACCCACTCAGCGCGAACACGGTGGTAGAGGTGTCGTGGCCGGGCCATTCCTTCGAGGAAACCCGCGACAACTGGTGGCAGCAAGCCCCGTTCTGAGCCGCCGACCGCTGCGTCCAGGATCGTTATCGCCGAGCACCGGCAACCGTGACACCATCGAAGGTGATGGACGACTTGGATGCCAAGCTGCGCCGAATCGGACAGCAGCCCTTCCGCGCGAAGTTCCGCCTCTACGGCCGGGACCGGGCGATCGTCGACCTGCGCGGCATCGTCACCGTCCGCAAACACGCCGAGGAACTGATCGGAACCCGCCTGGCCCCCGCCGAACCTCGCAACGACGGAAAGCAAACCCCCTACCGCGGCCACCCCGTGTTCGTGGCACAACACGCCACCGCGACCTGCTGCCGAACCTGCCTGTCGAAGTGGCACGACATCCCCGCAGGCCACGCCCTCACCGACCCCGAACGCACCTACGTCATCGACGTCATCACCCGCTGGATCACCCTCCAATACGCCCCCGGCGCGCCGCCCACCTAGGTGGACAATTGATCACCACGCTCTCAGCGTGGCGATTCGGACAAAACGCCGCGCTGAGAGCGTGGTGATCTTGATCGTCAGATGAGGGGCCGGCCCCGGCGTCGGCGGCGGCGCATGTCGGCGAGGGTGGCGTTGAAGGGGAAGTTGCGGATTATGCGGGGGGTGCGGCCCCAGAGGAGGCCGGTGGCACGTAGTAGGCGGTTCAGGCGGCGTTCGTCGGTGGGGGTCCAGGTCAGGCCCAGTTCGTCTCGAATGTGTTGGGGGAGTAGGCCTGTGGTGTACCAGCGGTGGAACGGGGCGAAGAGTACGCGTACGGGTGGGGTGACCATTTTCAGGTCGAGCAGCTTGTCGAAGTAGGCCTTGATCGTGGGGTCGACGCTGGTTCGTGGGAGGTTCTCGGTCCAGTAGGCGTCGAAGGCGGCGCGGTCGGCGGGCCACATGTCGCGGGGGACCTGCAGGGTGGTGCCCAGGTGGTGGGCGTAGTCGTAGAAGGTGTCGGCGGTGGTGTCGTCGACGGGGCCGTAGAGGCGGGTCATCACGTCGATCGAGCCCCAGTACAGGCAGGCCGCCACCCACAGTTGCAGGTTCTTGTCGAAGGCGTTGTACCGCACGGGGCTGTCGGCGGTGGAGTGGACGTGGCGGTGCGCGCCGTTGATGGCGGTGCGGTAGGCCGCGCGGTCGTCGTCGGTGCCCATCAGCGCCACCGACAGGTAGGTGAGCGTGGTGCGGGTGCGTTTGACCGGGTGCAACAGGATGCTGCCGCTGTGGACTGTCGATTCCGCGACGCCGTGGCCGACAGGGGGCAGGCTGAGCTGCATGATCACATTCGCGGTCGCGCCGTAGAAGGCGGCGGCGCCGTCGATGTAGTCGCGGATGTCGAAGGGTTCGGCCTTGCGGGAACGCGTGCGCGACAGGACGGTCATCGTTGACCCCGTTTTCGTTGGTGAGCACTCTCGCTGAGAGAGTTATACAAAGAATGTCTCATCACGTCGTCGGGGTGTCAATGGACCGGCGGCGCGCGGGACCGAATCCCGTCGCGTTAGCGTGGACGGATGCCTTACGGTCCGCCCCTGCTGCTCGCCTCGCTGAATCCGATCGCCGTCGCCGCCGGAGCTGACATCCCCGACGCCGTCACCATCGATGATGCCACCGTTTCGCGCAGTGATCTGCTGGGTGCGGCAACTTCGGTGGCGGAACGCATTTCCCGCGCCGACCGCGTCGCGATCCTGGCCGAACCGACCCTGCGAACGGTGATCGCGGTGGTCGGGTGTCTGATCGCGGGCGTGACGGTGATCCCGGTGCCGCCGGACTCGGGAACCGCTGAGCGCGAACACATTCTGCGCGATTCGGGTGCGCAGGCCTGGTTGGGTGTGGCGCCCGAGGGTACGGATCTGCCGGTGGTGCCCGTGCGATTGCACGCGCGTTCCTGGCACACCTACGCCGAGCCGGACCCGTCCGCGATCGCGTTCATCCTCTACACCTCGGGAACCACCGGCCCGCCGAAGGGCGTGATGCTCAGTCGCGGCGCGATCGCGGCCGGGCTCGACGCGCTCGCCGACGCGTGGGCCTGGACGTGGAAAGACACACTGGTACACGGACTTCCGCTGTTCCACGTGCACGGCCTGATTCTCGGATTGCTCGGTCCGCTGCGGGTCGGTAGTCCGGTAATTCACACCGGCAAGCCGACCCCCGAGGCGTATGCGGCGGCCGCGGGCAGTCTCTATTTCGGGGTGCCGACGGTGTGGTCGCGGATCGTCGAAAAGCCGGAACTGGCCAAGGAATTGAGTAAAGCCCGCTTGCTGGTGTCGGGAAGCGCCCCGCTGCCCGTGCCGGTGTTCGAGAAGCTGACCGAGCTCACCGGCCACGCGCCGATCGAGCGATACGGCATGAGCGAAACCATGATCACCCTGTCCACCCGGGCTGACGGCGAACGCAGGCCAGGCTGGGTCGGCACGCCGGTGCAGGGAGTGGAAACGCGCCTGCGCGACGAAGCCGACAACCCCGTTCCGCACGACGGCGAAAGCATTGGCGCCCTGCAGGTTCGGGGGCCGATGCTGTTCGCCGGCTATCTGAACCGCCCCGACACCGGCGACTGGACCGACGACGGCTGGTTCCGCACCGGCGACGTGGCCGTCATCGACGCCGAGAACTTCCACCGCATCGTCGGCCGCGAGTCCATCGACCTCATCAAATCCGGTGGCTTCCGCATCGGCGCGGGCGAGATCGAAACCGCCCTACTCGGCCACCCCGCCGTCGCCGAGGTCGCGGTAGTGGGCCTGCCCGACGACGATCTCGGCCAGCGCATCGTGGCCTTCATCGTCGCCCGCGACGGAAGTTCCGACGCGCTCGCCACAGAGCTGACCGCCTATGTAGGCGAACAACTTTCGGCCCATAAACGCCCGCGTGAAATCCGCTTCGTCGACACACTGCCACGCAATGCGATGGGCAAGGTCCAGAAGAAGCTGCTCGTCTGACTCGCAGGCGCCGGATTTCACTCGGTCGATTCGCGACTTCCTCGAGCACTCAATGCCCGGATCGGCCCGATCAACCGGTGATAAATCGGCCGCACCACCCGACCGGGCAAATACCGGTGCCGCTCCTCGTTCCACACACGCGCCCTCGCGTGCGCGGCCAACGGCGAGAACCGGTCGGGATCCGGCGGTGCGGAAGTATGAAAGTCGATGCGGCACAGGTGTTTTGTATTGACGAACCCATACTGACTCGGACTTACAAGCCGCACCGGCGCACCGTGGTCACTGGTCAGCGGTTCCCCGTCGAGCCGATCGGCAATGAGCACATCCTCGCCCAACGCATCTTCGAGCAGCGCAATCGACTGATACCCGTCGAGCCCTTCGAAGACAACGTGAGTGATCGAAACAGCCGGTGCGAGAAGCGGTTCCACCCTCAGTCGATAGAACGTCGCAAACGGAATCCCCTCCCACCGCAACCCGGTCGCAGACCACCCCGCCACACAGTGGAAGTCGGCTTTCAACTCCACCCGCGGCAACTCGGCCAGGTCGCCTGTAGTCAGGACGAAGGGCTCACTAACCGTCCCACCGACCTCGATCACCGGATCCGCGGGAACCTGCGGTGGCGGGTGATGCAGGTGCGTACCGAAGCGAGGAAAGCCATCGATCGCGCGCTGACCAGGGGGAAGTACCATGCCGAACCTCCAGATATACGGTTGCGTATATCTATCGAGCGTACGCCACGAGCACCACCTGCGACAGCCTCACAGCGAAAGGGCCCCGCACTCCGAAGAGCACGAGGCCTGTCGCTACAGCGAGCTGAAGATCAGGGCTGGCCGGTCAGGTACGCGACCACGGCTTCGCGGAACTCCTCGCCGCCCATCACATAGCCGCCGATGAACATGCCGGCGGGGATGGTGACGAACCACAGGAACGGGAAGAACAGGCCGATGACGCCGCCGACGATGATGCCGGGCATGTTCTTCTGGGTCTGGTACATGAAGCGGTCGTAGGCGCTGATGTCCTTCAGCTCCGCGACGTCGTGCAGCTTCACCGAATCCGCCGGTGCCATCGAGGCGGCCAGCTTCACGGCGCGGCCGTCCTGGCTGATCTCGGGGGTGACCGCGATCGGCAGGCCCGCGATCTCCTGGCGCAGCGAGACCTGGTCCACCGTGGCACCGTCGGCGCCCTTGAGCAGCACCGCGGCACCGTCGGCGGCGATCTCGAACTTGCCGCTGTCCACGGTCCAGGTGATGGCCTTGTCCACCGGGGAAACCGTCACGCCGGCCAGCGCCGCCGCGGGCTGCTCGATGGCGACGGCGGGCGCGCCGTGAGCGGTGCCCGCGGTGATGCCGACCGCGGCCACGGCCATGAATACAGCAGTACTGATTTTTCCGAACTTCATACTCTGTGAATCCCTCCGCATTCGCTGTCCCCGAACGGGACCGCGCACGGGAGGTAACGAAAACATAAAGTACTGCCGCACTTCAAGAGCTGAGCGATATTCAGTCGTTGGCGTGCAGCGCCGCGTTGAGTTCCACGCCGGTGCCCTTGCGCGGCACGACCTCGACCGCGCCGGTGGTGGAATTGCGGCGGAACAGCAGGTTGTTCTGCCCGGAAAGACTGGCGGCCTTCACCACAGTGCCGTCGGGGCCGGTGACCTTCGTGCCCGCGGTGACGTAGAGCCCGGCTTCGATCACGCAGTCATCGCCCAGCGAGATACCGAGGCCCGAGTTGGCGCCCAGCAGCGAACGCTCGCCGACCGAGATCACCTGCGTGCCACCGCCGGACAGCGTGCCCATGATGGACGCGCCGCCGCCGACATCGGAACCGTCGCCGACCACGACACCGGCCGAGATCCGACCCTCGACCATCGAGTTACCCAGCGTGCCCGCGTTGAAGTTGACGAAACCCTCGTGCATCACGGTGGTGCCCGCGGCCAGGTGCGCGCCGAGGCGAACCCGGTCGGCGTCGCCGATGCGCACACCGGTGGGGACCACGTAGTCGACCAGGCGGGGGAACTTGTCGATGCTGAGCACCGTCACCGGGCCGCGGGCGCGCAGCTTCAGGCGGGTCTGCTCGAAGCCGTCGACCGCGCACGGGCCGTGGTTGGTCCACACGACGTTGCTGAGCAGGCCGAACTGGCCGTCGAGGTTGAGGCCGTGCGGCTGCACGAGACGGTGCGAGAGCAGGTGCAGGCGCAGGTAGACGTCGTGCGCGTCGACCGGGGCGGCCGACAGGTCCGCGATCGTGGTGCGCACCGCGATCACCTCGACCCCGCGCGCCGCGTCGACACCGAGCAGCTCTGCGAACTCGGGCACCTCGCCGGCGTCGAGGCGCTTGGAGCCGGTTTCGGTGAACTCGCCCAGCTCGGGGCTGGGGTACCAGGTGTCGAGGACGGTGCCGTCCGAGGTCACATTGGCGATACCGACTGCAGTTGCTCCCTGAATACTCACGGCTCTATCTTGCCGGGCCGACGTCTGTGGGTGTTCCGCGGGTGTGGACTGGCGTCATCACGCACTTCGACCGTTTCCAGTCAGTTTTCTGACCGGAAGAAGCCGAATTGCGTGATTATGCCGGTCTGGCCTCGCCGTGCCGGACTCGTCACGTCCCTCTCGGTCCCGTACTAGTGTCGAGATGTGACCCTCGATTTGCGTGCCGACCCCATCCAGTTGACCGCCGCCCTCGTCGACGTGCCCAGCGTGTCGCGCGACGAGGCCAAGATCGCGGACATGGTCGAGCAGGCGTTACGCGAGCAGACCACCGGCTTCGAAGTGGTGCGGCACGGCAACGTGGTGCTGGCCCGCACGCAGCGCGGGTTGCCCACGCGAGTGATTCTGGCCGGGCATCTGGACACGGTGCCGATCGCCGACAACGTGCCGAGCCGACCCGACGAGGTCGACGGTGAACCGGTGCTGTTCGGTTGCGGCACAGTCGATATGAAGTCCGGCGACGCGGTGTTCCTGCACCTGGCCGCCACCATCGCCGACCCCGCCCACGACTTGACGTTGATCTTCTACGACGGCGAGGAGATCGCCGCGGAGTTCAACGGCCTCGGGCATATCGAGCGGGAACTGCCGGAATGGCTCGAAGGCGATCTGGCGATTCTCGGTGAGCCCTCGGCAGGTTGGATCGAAGCGGGCTGCCAGGGGACCTTGCGGGTGCGCTTGACCACCTCCGGCGTTCGAGCCCATTCGGCCCGAGCATGGTTGGGGGAGAACGCGATTCACGATCTCGCGGAAGTGTTGGCGCGGTTGTCGGCCTATGAGGCGCGGCAGGTCGATATCGACGGTTGCGTGTATCGCGAGGGACTGTCGGCCGTGCGGGTTTCGGGTGGTGTCGCGGGCAATGTGGTGCCCGATGTCGCCGAGGTCGATGTG
The DNA here is from genome assembly GCF_042716995.1 of Nocardia sp. NPDC058640. Classification (NCBI taxonomy): domain Bacteria; kingdom Bacillati; phylum Actinomycetota; class Actinomycetes; order Mycobacteriales; family Nocardiaceae; genus Nocardia; species Nocardia sp. NPDC058640. The sequence continues at coordinate 999,865 of NZ_JBHXRG010000001.1, read as the reverse complement.
AACTTCCGTTTCGCTCCCGATCGCAGCGTCGAACAGGCCATCGCGCACGTTCGCGAGGTCTTCGACGGGCTCGATGTGGCCTTCGAAGTCACCGACTTCTCACCCGGCGCGCTGCCCGGCCTCACCGCCCCCGCGGCCCGCACGCTCATCGACTCGGTCAATGCCCACGGCGGCGGCGGGGTGCGCGCCAAGTACGGCTGGACCGATGTGTCCCGGTTCGCCGCGCGCGGCATCCCCGCGGTCAACTTCGGCCCCGGCGACCCCAATCTCGCCCACAAACGCGACGAACACGTCCCGCTGAGCCAGATCACCGCCGTCACCGCCATGCTGCGGACCTACCTGTCGCGCCCCTGACGGAGCCTGCCCGCGACACAGTAGGTTGGGAGCATGTCTACCGATTCCGCTGATGAACAGGTTGGGAAGGTCAAACCGAAGTTCCGTGGGCCGGTGATGTTCCGTCGGGAGCGCAAGCCCGGCGTGCGGACCGCCGACCGGAACTTGCTCGACACGCGGCAGGACAGCGACTGGGTGCACACCGACCCGTGGCGCGTGCTGCGGATCCAGGCCGAGTTCGTCGAGGGGTTCGGCGCGCTGGCGGAGATCCCGCCCGCGGTGACGGTGTTCGGCTCGGCGCGTACCGGTCCCGATCATCCGGAGTACGCGGCGGGCATGGCGATCGGTGCCGCGCTCACCGAGGCCGGTTTCGCGGTGATCACCGGTGGTGGGCCGGGCGCGATGGAAGCGGCCAACCGGGGGTGCTCGGAGGCCGGCGGGTTCTCGATCGGGCTGGGGATCGAGCTGCCGTTCGAGCAGGGGCTCAACGAGTGGGTCGACCTCGGCATCAACTTCCGGTACTTCTTCGTGCGCAAGACGATGTTCGTGAAGTACTCGCAGGCGTTCGTGTGCCTGCCCGGCGGGTTCGGCACGCTCGACGAACTGTTCGAGGCGCTGACCCTGGTGCAGACCCGGAAGATCACCAGGTTTCCCATCATCCTGTTCGGCACCGCGTACTGGTCGGGTCTGGTCGACTGGATGCGCGACTCGCTGGCCGGTTCGGGCAAGATCTCGCCGCAGGATCTGGATCTGATCCAGCTCACCGACAGTGTCGACGAGGTCGTGCGGATCATCCAGGGCGAAATCGGCGACCAGGCCGACATCGAACGACTGGGTACCGAGGATCAGTGGTGAGCTACTCCGTCTGTGTCTACTGCTCCGCCAGCACCACCGATCCCGAACTGATCAGCCTGGCCGCGCGCGTCGGTACCGAAATCGCTCGGCGCGGTTGGCAATTGGTGTCCGGCGGCGGTCACGTGTCGATGATGGGTGCGGTGGCCACCGCGGCGCGCGCCGGTGGTGCGCACACCGTCGGCGTGATCCCGAAACACCTGGTGCACAAGGAAGTTGCCGATGTCGACGCCGACGAGCTGTTGGTCACCGACACCATGCGCCAACGCAAACAGCTCATGGAAGAACGCGCGGACGCCTTCCTGACCCTGCCCGGCGGTATCGGCACCCTGGAAGAACTGTTCGAGACCTGGACCGGCGGCTACCTCGGCGAACACGCCAAACCCGTTGTGCTGCTGGATGCCAACGGTTTCTACGACGGTCTGCTTCGCTGGATCGATGAATTGTCGCAGCGCGCGATTGTGCCGCAGCAGGCCCGTGACCGCCTTATCGTGACCACTGACCTGCCCGCCGCCTTCGCCGCGCTGGCACCGGCCGCGGCCGCACAGTAGGAGATCGACGTGAGCAACACTTCCCGCGACACGGTCAGCGTGTTCGACCTGGCCAAAGCCCTGCCCGGCATGGCACTGGACGCCCCCGGCATGTTGCGCAACGCGCGCGGAATGCTGGTGGGGCCCAAGGACAAAGCCTCCATTGGGCTGTATTTTCAGCGGGTCGCGCACCGCAGGCCCGACCGGGTGTTCCTGCGTTTCGAAGGCCGCTCGTATACCTACCGCGCCGCCAACAGTGAGGTGAACCGTTACGCCGCAGTGCTTTCCGAACGCGGTGTTTCTCGCGGTGACGTGGTCGGCGTGCTGATGACCAACCGGCCCGAAACATTGTTCACGGTGCTGGCTGTGCTCAAGCTCGGCGCCACTGTCGGCCTGCTCAACTACAACCAGCGCGATCAGGTTCTCGCACACAGTATTTCGTTGCTGGGCAGCGTGCTCAATATCGTGGGCGAGGAGTGCACTGAAGCGCTGGATTCGCTGCCCGAGCCTGCCGGCAACGTCCTGTCCGCCGAGGAACTGGCCGAATCCGCCCGCACCGCAACCGATTCCGACCCTGCCGTCTGTGAGAAGGTCAGGGCGGGGGAGCGGGCGTTCCTGATCTTCACCTCCGGCACCACCGGCATGCCCAAGGCCAGCGTCATGACCCACCAGCGCTGGACCAAGAGCATGGCCGGGCTCGGTGGGCTCGGCGTCCGGTTGCGCGCCGACGACGCCCTGTACTGCTGCCTGCCGCTCTATCACAACAACGCGCTCACGGTCGCGCTGTCGGCGGTGCTCGCGGGCGAATCGACCTACGTGCTCAGCCGCAAGTTCTCCGCCTCGAAATTCTGGGACGAGATCGCGCGCGAGCGAGCCACCGCGTTCATCTACATCGGCGAACTGTGCCGATACCTGATCAACCAGCCCGTGCGGCCCGCGGAGAAGGGCAACCGGGTGCGGCTGGCCGTGGGCAACGGGCTGCGGCCGGAACTGTGGGACGAGTTCCGCAGCCGGTTCGGGATCGGTCGGGTCGTGGAGTTCTACGGGTCCAGCGAGGCGCCGCTGGCGTTCGTCAACGCGTTCGGCGTCGACCGGACCGCCGGACTGTGCCCGCTGCCGTACGCGGTCGTGGAGTACGACGACGAGACCGGCCAGGCCCGCCGCGGACCCAACGGGAAACTGCGCAAGGTGCGGTCCGGCGGGGTCGGGCTGCTGCTGGCGAAGGTGAACGACCGCCAGCCCTTCGACGGGTACACCGACAAGAAGGCGTCGGAATCCAAACTCGTGCGCGACGGGTTCAAGAAGGGCGACTGCTGGTTCGACACCGGCGACCTCGTGCGCGATCAACACTTCTGGCACATCGCGTTCGTCGACCGGCTCGGCGACACCTTCCGGTGGAAGGGCGAGAACGTGGCCACCACCGAGGTCGAAGGGGCGCTGGGAGCCCACGACAGTGTCGACCAGGCCGTCGTGTTCGGTGTCGACATTCCGGGCACCGACGGCAAGGCCGGCATGGCGGCGATCAAGCTGGCCGACGACCACCCGTTCGACGGGAAGTCGCTGGCCGCGTCGGTCTACAGTCGGCTGCCGTTGTACGCGGTCCCGCTGTACGTGCGCGTGGTCGCCGAACTGGAACAGACCTCGACGTTCAAAAGCCGCAAGGTCGAACTGCGCAAACAGGGGTACGAGCCCGACTCCGACAGTCAGCTCTACGTGCTGTCGGGTCCGGTCGACGGCTACATCCCCGCTTACCCCGAATACGCCGCTGACGTTGCCGCCGGTGCGGCCCCGCGCTAGCGAAGGTAACGTCTGAATTCGTCTGGCCAGAAGTCGCGGAGGGGTGGGAAAGCACATGAGTAGCTCGTCGGCGCTTTCCACCTTCTGTGGGCGGCCGGTGGCCACCGACCGCGCCCTGGTGATGGCGATCGTGAACCGCACGCCCGATTCGTTCTACGACCGGGGCGCCACGTTCTCCGACGAGGCCGCGATGGAACGCGTCACCCGCGCGGTCGACGAGGGTGCCGACATGGTCGATATCGGTGGCGTGAAGGCCGGACCCGGTGTCAGCGTCGACGCGGCCGAGGAAACACTGCGCGTGGTGCCGTTCGTCGCGGCGATTCGGGCGAAGTATCCCGACCTGTTGATCAGTGTGGATACCTGGCGCAGCGAGGTCGCGCGCGCGGCGGTCGCCGAGGGCGCCGAGCTGATCAACGACACCTGGGCGGGCGCCGACCCGGACCTGGTGGCCGTCGCGGCGGAAACCGGCGCGGGCATCGTCTGCAGCCACACCGGCGGCGCGGTTCCGCGCACCCGCCCGCACCGGGTTCGGTACGCCGATGTGGTGGCCGAAGTGACCGCGACTCTGGTCGCCGCGGCCGAAAATGCCGCGGCTGCGGGCGTGCGAGCCGACGGCATCGTGATCGATCCCACCCACGATTTCGGAAAAAACACCTATCACGGGCTCGAGTTGTTGCGCGGAATCGACGGTCTTGTAAAAACCGGATGGCCAGTACTGATGGCACTGAGCAACAAGGATTTTATCGGGGAGACTCTAGGGGTAGGTCTTACCGAAAGGGTCGAGGGCACACTGGCGGCAACCGCATGGTCGGCCGCCGCAGGCGCTCGGATCTTCCGGGTTCACGAAGTCGCCGAGACCCGGCGGGTCGTGGACATGATCGCCGCGATCCAGGGCATCCGGCCCCCCGCACGAACTCTGCGAGGTCTGGCATGAAAATCCAACACCGCGAGCCCGCCTGGGCCACTACCCACAGCTGGGACACCCCTGATTGGACGGTGCGCGAACTCATCGCCGCCAAGGCGGGTCGCACCGTTTCGGTGGTGCTGCCCGCGCTCAACGAACAGGACACCGTCGCCGACGTCGTGGCCAGCATCGCACCCTTGCTGGGCACCCTGGTCGACGAACTGATCGTGCTCGACTCCGGGTCCACCGACGCCACCGCCGAACGCGCACGCGCCGCCGGAGCGCAGGTGTTCACCCGCGAGGAAGCGGTTCCCGAACTCGAACCGGTCCCCGGCAAGGGCGAGGTCCTGTGGCGCTCCCTGGCCTGCACCACCGGCGACCTGATCGCCTTCGTCGACTCCGACCTGATCGACCCCGACCCCGACTTCGTGCCCAAACTCCTCGGCCCGCTGCTGATGATGGAAGGCACCCACCTGTCCAAGGCCTACTACCGTCGCCCGTTGCGCCAGGGAGAGTCCGTAGACGCCAACGGCGGCGGCCGAGTCACCGAACTCGTCGCCCGCCCGCTCCTGGCCGCCCTGCGCCCCGAACTGGCCCAGGTCATCCAGCCACTCGGCGGCGAATACGCCGGCACCCGCGAACTACTCACCTCGGTCCCGTTCGCCTCCGGGTACGGCGTTGAAATCGGTCTGCTGTTGGACACCTACGACGCCATGGGCATGGACGCGATCACCCAGGTCAACCTAGGCGTGCGCACCCACCGCAACCGCCCGCTGTCGGACCTCGGCGTCATGAGTCGCCAAATCCTCGGCACCGCCTTACGTCGCAGCGGAGTCCCCGACTCCGGCGCCCCCCTGACCCAATTCCCTTTGATAGAGGGCGAATTCATCGCCCACACCACCGCGGTCTCCCTCGAAGACCGCCCCCCGATGAAAACCCTTCGCCCAGAACAAGTCGCAGCGTAGAACGCTCGAAAGGGCACCTTGTCACTCCTCGACGAGGTGCCCTTTTCGCTGTCGTCGGATAGACGACGTCACACACATAGTCGCCCGACTGATCCCGCTGCCTTTGCTGCGGGTTGCAGGCGTAGACGGTGGTCCGTACTGTTCGTCGGTTCTGGTGAATCACGGTGCGGGAGAAGAAGATCGATGATGGACGAGTTTCCCTTCGATGGTGTCCGGTGTCGGATTTGCGGGGCCTCACCCGCGATCGACGTAGACCTCGTCGGTCATTGGGGGCTGCTGATCTTTCGAGTGGAAACTACCGAGGCGGGGCCGTTCTGCCGGGACTGTGGGTTGGCGACGTACCGCGAGATCACCGTCACCAGTGCGTGGTTCGGGTGGTGGGGCATCCAATCACTGATTTACAACCTGGGCGGTTTCGTCGTCAACGCGATGACCCGGCGTCGGCTCGCGGCACTCCCCACACCCGAAACCTACTGGGGTCACACCCCGATGGACCCTGGTAAGCCGCTGTTTCGTCGCCTCGGTGCCCTCGGATTCGGCTTGCCGTTCGCCGTCGTGTTCGGGGTCGTCTCCCTGTTCTACCTTGCCGACCAGATCGCCATCGATGAATCGATGCAGCGGGTGACGTCGGGACAGTGTGTGGGGCGGGTGGAGGTCGGATGGTTCGGCAACGAGGTGCGTCTACAGAAGGTCGCGTGCGCTGACCCCGCGGCGATGGGGCGCGTGTTGCTGAAGGTGGTCGGTTCGCCGGATCGGCCGAGTGGTGTGCAGGACTGTGCGGGAATTCCATCCACGCAGTTCACGCACTCCGAGCGGGGGTTCATTCTGTGCGTCGGCCCGCAGAACTGAGTCAGATGCGGGTGGTCACCCTGGCCGTTTGCGGGACCGCTCATAGGTGATTTGCGGGGTCAGCGGCGGTGGATCGGGCCCGTCAGGGTGGTGAGGGGTTGGGCGGTGGCGGCACCTCGGTCTGCGAGGATTTGGGCGAGGATGGAGATGGCGGTTTCTTCGGGGGTGTGGGCGGCGATGTCGAGGCCGAGAGGGCTTCGGACGCGGGCTATTTCGAGTTTTGTGAAGCCTGCTTCCTGCAGGCGGGTGGTGCGGTCGGTGTGGGCTCGGCGGGAGCCCAGGGCGCCGATGAAGCCGACTTGGGGGAGGCGTAGGGCTGAAGACAGTAGGGGGACATCGAATTTGGGGTCGTGGGTGAGGACGCAGACTACTGTGCGGGCGTCGATGCGGGCTGCGGCTTGTTCCGCTTCCAGGTAGCGGTGGGGCCAGTCGACGACTACTTCGTGGGCGGCCGGGAAACGGGTTGGGGTGGTGAAGGTTTCGCGGGCGTCTACGACGGTGACGTGGTAGCCGAGGGTGGTGGCGGCGGCGGAGAGGGCTCGGGTGTAGTCGTTGGCGCCGGCCAGGATCATGCGGGCGGGGGTGTGGAAGACCTGGACGAAGGTTCGGGGGCGGTCGGCTGCGGCGGGGGTGCAGTCTTGGGCGCCGATGAGGCCGTTGTGGCCTGCGGTGAGTAGGGCTGCGGCGTCTTGGTCGAGGCCTCGCCAGGGGTGGGAGTCGCCGGGGTGCAGGAGTTTTCGGTCGGGGGTCGACTCGAGAGTGGTGGCGTAGGCGACGGGGTGGTGGGCTGCGAGTGCGGTGTGGAGGGCTCGCAGGCGGGGGAGGTCGGTGTGGTCCAGGCGTTCTACGAAGACTTCGATCTCGCCACCGCAGGGTAGGCCTACGGCGAGTTCGTCGGCGGCGGCGAAGCGTTCTAGGCAGGCCTGGCCGTCGATCAGTACCTGGTGGGCGGTGGTGAGCACCGCTGATTCGACACAACCGCCTGACAGTGAGCCGAGCACGCGGCCGTCGGCGGTCACGACCATCGCGGCTCCGGTCTCGCGTGGTCCCGCGCCTGTCCGGTCGACGATCCTGGCCAGCGCGACCGCCTGATCGGGAAGCAGTTCGAGCACCTGCCCGAGCAGATCACGCATCACGCACCGGCCTCTCCCGGCCACCCATCGACACGGTGTGACCTTCTGACCAGCCTAGCTATCTCCGAGCATTCCCGCGCGCCGAGCGAATCCAGCCGAGAAACCGCTAGTCGAGAATCTCGCGCTGCTGCAGACCGGCGGGAATCGCCCCGTCATGGAAGAAATCGCGGAAGATCTCCACCGCGTTGTCGGCGGTGAACACCTCCTCGGGATACACGTACGTGTCCTCGTCGCCGTGCGGCAGGTACACCGTCGGCAGCCCGAGCCGCCCGCCGGGGAACCCGAGCGTGAACCGCCGGGTGACGTGGTCGACCGTCGTGCGCAGCTGCAGCGTCATCGCGTCGGCCGAACCGGCGCACCCCAGCGAGAGGTCGCCGCGCGCGGAACTCACCGATGTGGTGACCTCGGTGGCGGGGACCGGCTCGGGTAGCACGGTCAGATCGAGCGAATACCGCTGATGACCGTCCATCCGGCGCAACGGGCGCAGAAAACTGTCCACGTCCTCGTGCGGGCCGATGAAGACCTTCAAACGGTCGCTGTAGGTCACGCGATGGGTGGTGACGATGACGTCGCCGGTGGTCGGCTGCGCGTCGAAGGGGGGAACTGGTCGTGGATGGACCGCGGCACGCACGGGCAGAACCCGGCATGCGCTGGCCTCGGGAGACGAGAACATGTGATGCTCACCTACTCACACTCGGTTACTCGCTAGCAATCTAACCATCGCGGACGGACTGTGATCCATAACAGTACAGTGATGCAGATCACTAAGCACGGCGAGTTTAGAGCCGACTATGGCCGAACCCGGGTCGTAGCCAACTTTGGGTCCGTTTCATGGCGGTAGACCGGGGTGAGAAGGTCCGCGTCGACGGGTTCGCCGGTGGCGCGGTCGTACCGGACAGCGATGAGAACCGAGAACAAATGACTGCTCGCGCGCTCGTGCAGGGTCGCCAGCCGGGTCGCCAGCAACCGGATCGCACCCAGTGAGCCGGGCGGGTGCAGCCCGTCGATCAGCATGATGCTGCCGCGCCGGTCGGGGCGGGGCAGGCGGGCGAGGTAGGCGATGTCGTGGGGTTCGGTGCCGCCGGGACGGTAGACCCGACGCGCGGCCCGGTCTTCGATGCCGCGTCGGGTGTCGCCCGCCCGCGTGACCGTTCGGCGCAGACGGGGATCGGCCACGACGAGCTGACGCAGGCTGGGCGACAGTTCGGGCCCGCCGAGGACCACGAGACCGTCGCGATTGAGGTCGATCGGCCTGCCGGGCAGGAACGTCTCGACGTTCGCGGCGAAACCCAGCTGTCGCAGCAGCTCGGCCATGCGCTGGGCGGCCTGCGGGTCGGGCGCGCCCAGTAGCCTGCCCGCGCGGACTTCCGGGGCGAGCACGGTCAGTGTGCCGTGTCCGAAGAACAGTCCTTCGGGCACCGGACCCTGGGTGCTCACCTGGTGGATGCGCGCACGCGACAATCCGGCGGCGGCGCCGATCCTGGCGAACGTCCAGCCGTCGGCATGGAGTTCTCGGATCACGGCCCGCCGGATCCTGGTGAGTTCGTTGATGGTCTGCTGTGCAGCCGCCACCCCGTCGGTGGCTGCTTTGAGTCTCTCGACCTTGTCCTCGATCGCGAAAACTCGTGCCACGTCATCGGCCGACATGTGCGAAGTCTAGACAGCTGAACACCGTTGTGTGTCTGTAACTGTTGACATCGAACTGTCTTGCGCGGCAACGATCTCGGCCCGCGGTTTTCGGCAATCCCGGACTCGCCAGGTCGTTGCCGCATAGCGCCGCCCACGCGATCTCGCAGCAAATGCCGACCGTGCGGTGTGTTTACGTCGCGTCGTAGTCGACCGGCGGCCGCTCGTTGCGTTCCAGCGACTTCTGCGGGGCGGGCGTGGCGGGCATGCCGCTGTTGGTGCCGAACAGCTGTTGCTTGTCGGGCACGGCCTTCTCGAGATCGCGCAGCACCGAATCGTCACCGCCGAGCAGATGCTTGGTGACCACCGCCCGCGGGCTCATCCCGCGCAGCTCGTTCAGTTCGGCCAGCGGCTTGCGCAGGTCGTCGAACTCCGGGCCCAGTTCCTGTTTCAGCTGCGTGGTGGCGCCGCTGGCGTAGTCGCGGGCCTGGCGCAGCGCACCGGTGGTCCAGCGGACAGCTCCGGGCAGACGCTCCGGGCCGAGGATCACGAGGGCGGCGACGAGCAGGATCATCATCTCGCTCCACCCGATGCTACTGAACACAGATCCAGGTTACCCGGCCCGCGCCACCGCAGGTCAGTCGGATTCGAGGGTGACCGGCACGTCCACCTGCCTGCCATCGCGGATCAACTGCACGTTCACCCGGTCGCCGATTTTGTGCTGCTGCACGGCGACCACCAGCTCGTCGGGTCCGGTGACTTCACGGTCGCCGATCTTCACGACCACGTCACCTTCGACGATGCCTGCCTTGTCGGCGGGGCTGCCCGGCACCACGTCGGCCACGGCGGCGCCGCTCATCACCTCGTTGGCCACGGTCTTGGTGCGCGCGCTCAGGCCGATCACCGGGTGGTGCATCTGGCCGTCGCGGATCAGCGTCTGGGTGACCGTGGTCATCACGTCGACCGGGATCGCGAAGCCGAGACCCACCGAACCGCCGGTCTCGCTGCGGATGGCGGTGTTGATGCCGACCACCCGGCCCTGCATGTCGACCAGCGCGCCACCGGAGTTACCGGGGTTGATGGCGGCGTCGGTCTGCACGGCGTCGATCACGGCGTTGGTGTCGCTGCCTTCGCCGGCGAGCTTCACGGGGCGGTGCAGGGCGCTGACGATGCCGGAGGTGACGGTCTTGCTCAGGCCCAGCGGCGAACCGACGGCCAGCACGTCGTCGCCGACCTGCACGTCGGCGGATTTGCCGAGATCGGCCACGGTGAGGTTCTTCGCCTCCACCTTCAGTACCGCCAGGTCGGTTTTGGGGTCGCGCCCGACGATCTGCGCGGGCACCCGGTTGCCGTCGGAGAACTGCACCTGGATCGCGGCCCGGTTGGACTTGTCGGTGGCGGCCATCGAGATCACGTGGTTGTTGGTGACCACGTAACCGCCGCCGTCGATCACCACGCCGGAACCGGTCGCGCCGTTGTCGCCGACGGTGACCCGGATCGAAACCACCGACGGCAGAACAGCATTGGCCACCGCGGCGATCTGGCTGTGCGGGGTTTCCACGCCGGCGCTCTGATCCAGGGTGACCTTGCGGGAGGTCAGGTCCGATGCGGTCTCGGCGGTGATCCGCCCGACCAGCCCGCCCACGACCGCGATACCGAGCGCGAGCGCGGCCAACACCGCGAGAGCCTTGGGTGCCACGCGCGAACCGAACAGCACCTCGCGGGCACTCAGCTTCGAAGCGACCGGCAGCCGGGCAGGAGGCGGAGTTTCGACGGCGGGCGAACCGAGCCGGGCCGCGGCGTCGGGATCACGCCACGGATCCACAGGACCCGCGATCACCGTCTTGGGTTCATCGGCGCCGGGTTCGCGCTGCAGCAGTTCCGACGAACCGTCGGGGCGCGCGAAGGCCTCGGCGAGCACGCCGTCCGGCGGACGCTGGGTCATGCCCTCGTCGGCGCCGTTCTGGGTGGCCCGGTGCGGGTCGTGCGGTGCGAACGAGCCCGCCTGTCCGCTCGGGCGGCGGAACGCGCGGGCGGTGTGGCTGTCGATGTGCGGCCGCAGGACCGGGCGCGGACCCAGTGTCGGTGCGTCGGTGGGACGCAGATTGCCCCGAGTGTCAGCCCCCGAATCCGAGTGGTCGGCCGATCCGGTATTCGTCGATTCGCCAGTCACGTCGCAGACTCTACTTGCGCCGCCGCGTTGTCCACCGGGTCGCGGTGAAGGAATCTGTGATGAATCCGAGAAACGCCTCGTTACGGCGGGGCGGAGTGGGTGCGTTGCCGGGTAGATCGGCCAGCGGGATGCGCGACAGGCTGTCGTGCAGGCTGCGCGGAATCGCGACTTCGGCCGCCCGACGCAACGCGATCCGCGCCTGCTGCTGGGCATCGACCTCGTCCGCGCATTCGGGACAGACCGAAAGATGCTGGGCGGCACGCAGATACGCGTTCATCCGCAATTCGCCGTCGACGAACGCCGCGACCGCCTCGCTGGCCAGATGCTCGGTGGGCTGAAAGCGCGGAGAACGACCTGAGGCTGTGGGGTCCACGCTCATTCGCGATTCTTCCTTCCGACCGACATCAACTGAAAGCGCCCCGTGATGACGTTCGAACTCGATCACATCAGGTGGGCTTCAGCGGAGTACCGCTGCTCACTTCCATTATGCGCAAGGTACTCGCGCAGTGCCGCCCGGCCGCGATGGATCCTGCTGCGCACGGTGCCCAGCTTCACGCCCAGCGTCGCGCCGATCTCCTCGTAGGACAGGCCCTCGATGTCACACAGGACCACCGCGGCACGGAACTCCGGTGCCAGCGAATCCAGTGCTTTCTGCAGGTCGGGGTCCAGGCGCGCGTCGTGGTAGGCGTCCTCGGGAGTGGGGCCCTCGGCGGGCACCCGGTCGTAATCCTCGGGCAGCGCCTCCATGCGGATGCGGTTGCGGCGGCGGACCATGTCCAGGAACAGGTTGGTGGTGATGCGGTGCAGCCAGCCTTCGAAGGTGCCGGGCTGGTAGTTCTGCAGCGAACGGAACACTCGGATGAAGGTGTCCTGGGTGAGGTCCTCGGCGTCCTGGGCGTCGCCGGACAGGCGGTAGGCCAGGCGGTAGACGCGATCGGCGTGCTCGCGGACCAGTTCGTCCCAGGAGGGCATGGTGGCGCGATCGCCGGTGGCGTCGAAGACAGCGGTGCCGGTGAGTTCGGCGTCGAGTAATTCGGCTTCTGCCGCGAGGAGCTGGGCGGACAGAGTCTGGTCGGTGGCGTCTGGACGCGCCGTGTCTACCATCGGGATGGGACACCTCCTACTCGGGACCGCTGGCACGAAACCTGGCTGGTTCGGATCAGCGAACCTTGCTAACCGGAATCAACCAGCAACTGTGTGTGGTTGTTCCCGCGCCTCGTACCCGCCGCGATCGGCTGGCCTTGCTGGCCTTGTGTAGGGCAACTATTTCCTGTCCCGATATGGGCCAGGTGTGGAGATCCTGAGCGTGACCTGAGAATTCTTCCCACACCCGACCCTAAACCCGGCCGCGACGGGAAACCAGCTGTCCAGACGTGGTTGTGACCGATCCGCAAACTGTGGGCAAATGTTGGGGATCTGTACGACGACTTGGAAGACACAGTGCCGAATCGGTCCCTTCGCTGAATACACAGACCGCTCCGGTGGCCTAGCCTCTTAGCTGTGGCATCGAACGTGGAGCGGAATCTGGCCTATGTGGAGGAATCCGTCGTCGAGGACGAGGTTCTTCTCGAAGCGCGCGAGCGGGCCACCGAGTTGGGTGCCGCGCCGGTGCCCCCGTCGGTCGGCGCGCTGCTGACCATGTACGCGCAGATGCTGGGTGCGCGCGCGGTCGTGGAGGTCGGGACCGGGGCAGGCGTGAGCGGGCTGTGGTTGCTCGACGGGATGCGTGAGGACGGGACGCTGACCACCATCGACTCCGAACCCGAGCACCAACGCGCGGCCAAGGAGGCGTTCCGGGCCGCGCAGATCACGCCGTCGCGCACGCGGTTGATCAACGGGCGGGCGCTGGACGTGCTGCCGAGGTTGGCCGAGGGCTCGTACGACCTGGTCTTCATCGACGCGGCGCCGATGGAACACCCGCATTACGTGGAACAGGGTGTGCGGTTGTTGCGCGAGGGTGGGGCGTTCATTCTCAACAACGCGCTGCTGGGCGGGCGGGTTCCTGATCCCGAACAGCGGGATCCGGCGACGCAGGCGGTGCGGGCGGCGACTCGCGCGATCGCGGAGAATCCCGAGCTGACCAGTGTGTTGATCCCGATCGGCGACGGATTGCTCTGCGCTTCGCGGGGGTGAATTTTTGGGGGTCTACCCGACCCAAATTCCCTTGCCGACGGTGACGACTCCGCCGTTGCTGACGGCGAAACGTTCGCGGTCGCGGTCCAGGTCGAGGCCGATGATCTCGCCCTCGCCGACCACCACGTTCTTGTCCAGGATCGCGTGCCGCACCACCGCGCCGCGCCCGATCCGCACGCCCGGCATCAATACGCTGCCCTCGACCGTGGCGCCGTCCTCGATCACCACGTTCGAACTCAGCACCGAATTGCGGACCGTGGCCGCGGACAGGATCGAGCCCGCCCCCACGATCGATTCCTGGGCCAGCCCGCCCTGCGCGAACTTCGCCGGTGGCAGGTTCTCGGCGGCGCCGCGGATGGGCCAGTGCCGGTTGTAGAGGTTGAACACCGGGTGCACCGAGACCAGGTCCATGTGCGCCTCGTAGAAGGCGTCGATGGTGCCCACGTCGCGCCAGTAGCCACGGTCGCGTTCGGTGGCGCCGGGGACCTCGTTGTCGGCGAAGTCGTACACATTGGCGACACCCTCGGCGACCAACTTCGGGATGATGTCGCCGCCCATGTCGTGGTCGGAGTCGGAGTTCTCGGCGTCGGCGCGGATCGCGTCGACGAGCACGCGGGTGGTGAACACGTAATTGCCCATCGACGCGAACGTCACGTTCGGGTCGTCGGGGGTGCCCGGTGGATGCGCGGGCTTTTCCAGGAACTGGGTGATCTTGCCGGACTCGTCGGTGTCTATGCAGCCGAAGGCGCTCGCCTCCGCGCGCGGCACCCGGATCCCCGCGACCGTGACGCCCGCGCCCGACGCGATGTGGCTGGCCACCATCTGCTCCGGGTCCATCCGGTACACGTGGTCGGCGCCGAACACCACGATGTAATCGGGGTCCTCGTCGTAGATCAGGTTGAGCGACTGCATGATCGCGTCGGCGCTGCCGGTGTACCAGCGCGGCCCGAGACGCTGCTGCGCGGGCACCGGGGTGATGTACTCGCCGGTGAAACCCGACAGCCGCCACGTCTGCGAGATATGGCGATCCAGCGAATGCGACTTGTACTGGGTGAGCACGCACAGGCGCAGGTATCCCGCGTTGACGAGGTTGCTGAGAACGAAGTCGATCAGTCGATACGCCCCACCGAACGGGACCGCGGGCTTGGCGCGGTCGGCCGTGAGCGGAAACAGTCGTTTGCCCTCGCCACCGGCGAGCACGATCCCGAGTACGTGCGGCTGGCTCCTCACTCTGCTCAAAGTACAGTGCCAGCGCCGTTACGGTGGCCCATGTCGACCGCAGGGGCTAATTTGAGACGGTGAGTGATGGTGACGCCGGCGGGCGGACGCAGGCGGAACCGCTGCGAGTCGCCATGCTGACCCGGGAGTATCCGCCGGAGGTGTACGGCGGTGCGGGAGTGCACGTCACCGAGCTGACCGGCCGATTGCGCCAGCTGTGCGAGGTGACCGTGCACTGCATGGGCGCGCCGCGCAACGGTGCGGTGGTGCACAGTCCCGACCCCGAGTTGTATGCCGCCAATCCCGCTTTGCAGATGATGTCGGCGCAGTTGCGCATGGCCGATGCGGCGGGCGGTGTGGAGGTGGTGCATTCGCACACCTGGTACGCGGGGTTGGCCGGGCATCTGGCGTCGATGCTGTACGGGATTCCGCACGTGCTCACGGCGCATTCGCTGGAACCGCGCAGGCCGTGGAAGGCCGAACAGTTGGGCGGGGGGTATCGGCTGTCGTCGTGGTCGGAGCGCAATGCCATGGAGCAGGCCGACGCGGTGATCGCGGTGAGCGAGGGGATGCGGCACGACGTGCTCGACGCGTATCCCGCGATCGACCCCGATCGAGTTCATGTGGTGCACAACGGGATCGATGCGCAGGTGTGGCATCCGGGACCGCCCGTCGGTGATCAGGTGCCGGTGCTCGAGCGGCTGGGGGTGCGGGCTGATCTGCCGATCGTGTCGTTCGTCGGGCGGATCACGCGGCAGAAGGGGGTCGGGCATCTGCTCGCCGCGGCGGCTTCGTTCGACCCGGATATTCAGTTGGTGTTGTGCGCGGGGGCGGCCGATACCAAGGAGCTCGAGGCGGAGGTCGCTGCCGCCGTGGATGGGTTGCAGCGGCAGCGAGGGAACGTGTTCTGGGTCAAGGAGATGTTGCCTACCGAGCAGGTGCGCCAAATCCTTTCGGCGTCTTCGGTATTCGTGTGTCCGTCGGTGTACGAACCGCTGGGCATCGTGAACCTCGAGGCGATGGCGTGTGCGACGGCGGTTGTGGCTTCGGATGTCGGGGGGATTCCCGAGGTGGTCGATGACGGGGTCACCGGGCGGTTGGTGCACTACGACCCCGAGGCGACGGGGGAGTACGAGCGGGCGCTGGCGGCGGCGGTGAACGAGGTCGCGGGGGATTCGGTGTTGGCGGCTCGTTATGGGGAGGCCGGGCGGGCGCGGGCGATCGCGGAGTTCGACTGGGGGCAGATCGCGCAGCGCACGCTCGAGGTCTATCGGAGTGTGCAGCGGTAGCGAGTGCTGCGGTCAGGCGTTCGACAGGTACGTCGAGACCGTCACCGATGCGGTGACTTCGGTGATGACGGGTAGCGCCGCGATGCGCGGATCGTCGGCGGGGGTGCCGTGGAAGGCCGACGGGCCCATCGCGACGACGTTGGTGACGTCGGTGCGTGACAGTTTCATCGGGAATTCGACGAGGGTGTGCTCGGCGCGGGTGAAGGTGTCCGACAGTGAGTCGGCCAGGCGGCGGTCTTTGTCCGGGTCGACGCTGACCATGCCGAGGGGGCCGATCAGCTCGCCGAGATGACGTGCCGTGGGGGTGACGATGACGAAGCGGCCGCCGGGGGCCAGGACGCGGACGACTTCGGCGGGGTTGCGCGGGGCGAACACTGACAGCACCCCGATGACGGTGTCGTCGCGCAAGGGCAGGCCGCGCCAGGCGTCGGCCAGCACGGAGGCAAGGCGGGGGTGGGCGCGTGCGGCTCTGCGGGCGGCGGGCTTGGCCACGTCCAAGGCGATGCCGAGGAGAGTGGGATCCGCGTCGAGGACCGCAGCCAGGTAGTAACCCGTACCGGCGCCGATTTCGAGCACAGCGGCATCGGGTGGGGTTTCAGACGGTGACTGCGCGTCCGCGGGAAGCTGAGTGTCGGCTCGGTGAGCCTGCGTGCTCACGGCCGGGGTCCCGACGTCGCGCGCCGCGGTCTGCTGGTCGCTGACGCGCGTAGCGAAGGCGCGCGCCACCGCCGCGGCGATCGGGGCGAAATGGCCCGCGCCCTGGAAAGCGGCGCGGGCGTCGAGCATGTCGGCGGTGTCGCCGGTCATTTTCGTCGATGCGCCGGTCAGCAGCCCGACATAACCCTGACGGGCGATGTCGAAGCTGTGGCCGGTGCCGCATCGCAACGCACGATCGTGCGGTTGCAGTTGGTCGCCGCACTCCGGACAGGCCAGGAGTGCGGCGACCTCGGTCAGCGCATTCAGCTGGTGACGCTTTTCAGTTCGTCACCGAGCGCCGCAGCCTCGTCCGGTGTGAGTTCGACGACCAGACGCCCGCCACCCTCGAGTGGAACCCGCATGACGATTCCACGACCTTCCTTGGTTGCTTCGAGGGGACCGTCCCCGGTACGGGGCTTCATGGCCGCCATCCTCTGCTCCCTCCAGATCTGCGCGGTGGTTCTGCGCACTGTTCTTCTCGTCTGCCGGTTGTCGCCAACCAGCGGGCTCGCCGGGTGTTCGGCGGGCCACACCGGTCCTATTCTTCCCTATTGCCGTCGCGGGCGGACACCTGAGTGCGAAATGTGACTGCTGAGTCGGTTCCGTCCGGCACCGCGTTCACCCAGCAAACATCCAGGTGGTCGTCCACCATGCCGGTTGCCTGCATGAGGGCATACGCCGTCGTCGGGCCCACGAACGCGAACCCGAGACGCTTCAATTCCTTTGCCAGAGCAATGGATTCGGGTGTGGTGGCGGGCACATTCGCGATCGAGGTGGGCCGTGGGCGTGGCGCGGGTGCGAACGACCACACCAGCTCGTCCAGGCTGCCCGGCAGGTCGCGAGCAACCTGCGCGTTGTTGATCACCGCGTCGATCTTGGCGCGGTTGCGCACGATGCCGGCGTCGGCCAGCAGGCGCGCGCGGTCGCGATCGTCGAACTGGGCGACCTTCGCGATCTCGAAGTCGGCGAACGCGGCGCGGAAGGCTGGCCGTTTCCGCAGCACGGTGATCCAGGCCAGACCGGACTGGAAGGCCTCGAGGCACAGCCGTTCGAACATGGCGTCGTCGCCGTGCAGGGGCTTGCCCCATTCGGTGTCGTGGTAATCGCGGTACAGCTGGGAGCCGGTGGCCCAGTCGCAGCGGACCAGGCCGTCGTCGGCGAGGTCACTCACCCGCGTTCCTGCCCCGCCACCACCTGTGCCTGCCACTGTCGTGCCTGCGCTAACTCGAACTCGAGCTCGTCGATCCGCAGTGCCAGCCTGCTCAGCGCCCAGTCGACCTCACCGGCCTTGTACCCGCGCACCACCTGCTGGAACCGCAGCGCGCGCACGTCGGCCCCGGTGACGCCGTCGGCGGGCAGCACGGTGGCGGTGGTCCCGTCGGGCAGGGGCCCTAACTCTTCGGACCGTCCGAAAACCGCACTGGCGACGAGAAAGAGCATCGCCGCAACCAACCCGACGATGAGCACGTATAGAAGCAGCGTCAGCATACGAGCAGCCTAGGAGAACCCACTGACAAGTTGTTCCGCCTCCCCTGCACTCCAGGCCAGACCTGGGCGCGAGGAGGTTCGACCTTGGCTGCCAGATGGCGATCGTGCCTGGTCAGCCCGTGCCGGTGCGCAGCGGTACGCAGAGCCTTGTGTCTGGCGAAGACCACGCCCCCGGCCGTGTTCACCCGCCATCCGGGACCGACGTCTTACAGGTGTCGGGTCGTATCGATGCCCAGGGACATTCCAGCCAGACCCCGCTTGCGGACGGCGAGTTTGTCGGCGATGCCGAGCAGCGCGACCGCGGCCGGGTTCTCCGGGTCCGCCAGCACGATCGGGTTGCCGTCGTCGCCACCTTCGCGCAACGCCTGTTCGATCGGGACCTGACCCAGCAGCGGCACATTCGACCCCACCGCACGGGTGAGGCGGTCGGCCACGACCTGGCCGCCGCCGGAGCCGTACAGCTCCATGCGCGAACCGTCGGGCAGGTCCAGCCAGGACATGTTCTCGACCACGCCCGCGATCCGCTGACGGGTCTGCAGGGCGATCGCGCCCGCGCGTTCGGCCACCTCGGCGGCGGCGATCTGCGGGGTGGTCACGACCAGGATCTCGGCGCTGGGGATGAGCTGCGCGAGGGAGATCGCCACGTCGCCGGTGCCGGGCGGCAGGTCCAGCAGCAGCACGTCCAGGTCGCCCCAGAAGACGTCGGCGAGGAACTGCTGCAGCGCGCGGTGCAGCATCGGGCCGCGCCACACGACAGGGGTGTTGCCCTGGGTGAACTGCGCGATCGAGATCATCTTCACGTCGTGCGCGACCGGCGGCATGATCATCCGCTCGACCTGCGTGGGCTTGGCGTCGGAGCCGAGCATGCGCGGGATGGAGTGGCCGTAGATGTCGGCGTCGAGCACGCCGACCGACAGGCCACGCTGCGCCAGCGCCACGGCCAGGTTCGCGGTGACGCTGGACTTGCCCACACCACCTTTACCGGAGGCGACTGCGTACACACGGGTGAGCGATCCGGGCTGGGCGAACGGGATGACCGGCTCGGCCGAATCCCCGCGCAGCGACTTGCGCAGCTCGGTGCGCTGCTCGTCGTTCATCACGTCGAGGTCGACCGTTACCGCACCCGCGCCGTTGACATCGGACACAGCCGCGGTGACCCGCTGGATGATCTCGGTGCGCAGCGGGCACCCCGAGGTGGTCAGGTAGATCTCGATGTGCACATCACCGCTGTCGGCGATAGCAACCGACTTGACCATCCCCAATTCGGTGATCGGTTTGCGGATCTCCGGATCGTCGACCTTCGCGAGCGCCGCCCGCACATCCGCTTCCGTAATCACTGACATGCGCCCGATGTTAATCCCTAGTGGATGCGCGGCAGGTCCTTGGGCTGTGGAGCGAGCCCGCTCGAGTACGACCCGGACCATGCCATGACGTTGGCGACATAGGCCATCGAGTTGTTGTAGCGCAGGATCGCCTTCGACTGTTGTGACAGATCGCGCATGTTCAGCCCGCCGTCGCACAGGTACCGGCCGGCGGTGAGCGCGGCGTCGAACAGGTTCTGCGGATCGGCGATGCCGTCGGCATTGCCGTCGGCGGCGTAGCGGTGCCAGGTCTCGGGCAGGAACTGCATCGGCCCGATGGCACGGTCGTACCCGCCGAGGCCGTCGAGCTCGCCGCCGTCGCTGTCGTGGATGACGTTGTTGCCCGACAGGCTGCCGTCCAGGACGGGCCCGTAGACCGCCTTGATCGGGTTGCCCTGCGCGTCGGCCTTGCCGTAGGCGTGCGTGGATTCCACGCGACCGATGCCGGCCAGCAGCGACCAGGACATGCCGCAGTGCGGATTCTCCACGCCCAGTTGCTGTTCGGCGGTCTGATAGGCGGCCACGGCGATACCGGGAATGCCCAGCGGGCCCGACGGCAGATCGGCGGACTCGCGATCGTCGGCCAGCGCAACGGTTTTCACCACCGGGGTGGCCGAGGGGGACTGCCGTGCTTCCGCGTGCGCGATCTCCGCGATGTCGGCCTGAGGTGCCGCGACCAGGTCGCCTTCGGCCGCGGGCAGCACGTCGTGTTCGACGGCCGCGTTGGGTGCGGTGGTCGCTTCGGTGGCGGCCGCGGTAACGGCCACCAACCCTGCGGGGACCAAGCCGGTCAATGCGATCAGCGAGCTACGGCGAACCGTCGTAGCAGCCTGTTTCCGATGACGACCCACTGTGTGGTGCCCTCCTCAACCGTGTTGGATGAGAAGAGATTACCGCACCCGAGACCTTTTTGTTACCCCTCCGTGATGTGAATTCGCGTTTGATTTCTAGGGCGCGGTGGGGGCGGGCGGCAGCGGGATCACGATGCCGAACGGCAGTGTGATGGCGGGCGGCGCAATCGGTTCCACCGGGGCGGGCTCGACGGGGGCGGGCTCCTCGGTGGGCGCGATGCCGGGTTCCGGCGTCTTCACCGGAGCGGGTGCCGGTGCGGCTTCGGGATTCGGCGCGACCGCGGCCGGGCTGCACGCGGCGGGCGCGATCGCGGGCGTGTCGGGATCCTTCGGCGCCACGGCACCATAGGTCTGCTCGACAGGCTTGTCGACGGGCGGCTGTCCGGGTTCCACCGGCTTCAGTGGATCCACGGCCAACGGTTCGCCCACGCACACCTCGGGCGGTGCCACCGGCAACGGGCAGAAGATCCCGCACGGAATCGGCGGCAGCCCGGGCAGGTTGATCATCACCGGAGTCGGCGTAGTGAACTTGGGCGCGGTCGGCGCGGGTGTGGTGGTCGGCGTATTGGTCGCCGCGGCCAGCACATTGGGCGCGGACTGCGGGCTGCTGCCGGGCGGGATGATGTGCGGCGAGATGGCCGCCTGGCTCGGTACGCCGCCGGTCCGGTACGCCGCCGACCAGCTCAGCACGTCGGCCGCGTAGGACATGGAGTTGTTGTAGCGCAGCACCGCCCGCAGTTCCTGGGCCGCCTCGCGCAGGTTCATCCCGCCCGAGCACAGGTACTTGCCCGCGGCCAGCGCCGCGTCGAACACGTTGTGCGGGTCCGCGGCGCCGTCGCCGTTGCCGTCGGCGGCATAGTGCACCCAGGTGGTCGGCAGGAACTGCATGGGCCCCATGGCCCGCATGTAGCCGCCGTCGGCTTCCTTGATGATCTCGTTGCCCGGCAGCGTGCCGTCCAGCGCCGGTCCGAAGATCGGGGTGGTGGTGGTGCCGGCGGGGTCGGTGCGGCCGCTGCTGGCGTGTCCGGATTCGATCCGGCCGATGCCGGCGAGCAGGTTCCAGGTGACCCCGCAGCCCGGCTGCGCGGATTCCAGGGCGAGTTCGGCGTTGCGGTAGGCCGCGAGCACGATCTGCGGAATGCCGAGCGCGCCACTGCCGGTGGGCAGCGAAATGTTGCGCAGCGGGACGGTTCCCGCGAACGGCGCGGCACCGTTGGCGCCGGGTGACAGGGCGCGCAAGCGGCGCGGTGCCTCCTGCGTGATCGGCAGCAGGCCGACGATCTCGGACGGGTCGGCGTCGGCGGAGTCGTCGGTGGTGCTGGCCGTCGCGGCCAGCAGCGCCTCCGGTGCGGTCGGCGCGACGCTGGGATTGCTGGAATGCGCCGCCGATCCCGAAGCGACAAATCCTGCGACTACCAAGGCCGACATCGTTATCGGAGCAGAGATTCGCACGGCCACACCCAACCCTTTACCTCGAACACGGCGGCACCGCTTCAGTCCCCATCCGGCCCGCCCGGAACAACGTGATCCAGGTTACCTACCGGTCAGGTAGTTATTGAGCATTTCCGGTTACGCGTCTGGAGTACCCGGTGCAATCGAGGGGGAAGAGGGGGTTTGACCGGAGGTTTTCTTGCGGACGGCTTTTCGCTTTTTGTCCGCCTTCGGCGCGCCGTCGGGCGTGGTGACCGCGTCGATGCGGTCGAGCATGTCCTTGATCTCCTCGAGTTCGCGGCGCAGGTAGTCGCGGGTGGCCACCTCGCCCACGGCCAGTCGCAGCGACGCGAGTTCGCGGGCGAGGAACTCGGTGTCGGCCTTGGTCTGCGCGGCCCTGGTGCGATCTTCTTCGAGGGAGACCTTGTCGCGGTTGTCCTGGCGGTTCTGCGCCAACAGGATCAGCGGCGCGGCGTAGGCGGCCTGGGTGGAAAACGCCAGGTTGAGCAGGATGAACGGGTACGGGTCCCAGCGCAACCACACCACGAACACGTTGAGCACGATCCACACGATCACTATCACCGTCTGGATCGCCAGGTACCGCCCGGTGCCCAGGAATCGGGCGACCCGTTCGCTGGTGCGCGCGAAAGCGTCGGAGTCCCAGTCGAGTTTGAACCGCGAGCCGACGGGGGTTTCCAGTCGCTGCCTTGCCGGATTCTTCTCGCTCACACCGCACCGCCGTTGGGCAGCAGCGGCTCGACCCTGGTCAATCCGGGTGGTTCTTCCTCGCGCCAGTCCTCGGGCAGCAGATGATCGAGCACGTCGTCGACGGTCACCGCGCCCAGCAGGTGGTTCTCCGCGTCGACCACCGGTCCGCAGACCAGGTTGTAGGTGGCGAAGTACCGGGTCACCGCCGACAGCGGCATGTCCGGTGACAGCGGTGCCAGGTCGGTGTCCACGATCCCGCCCACCAGGTGCGCGGGCGGTTCCCGCAGCAACTGCTGGATGTGCACGCAGCCCAGATAGCGGCCGGTGGGGGTGGCGGTGGGCGGTCGCACGACGAACGCCATCGAGGCCAGCGCCGGCGTGAGGTCGGGGTCGCGCACGCGGGCCAGCGCCTCGGCGACGGTGGTGGCGGGGCCGAGCACGATCGGTTTCGGGGTCATCAGACCGCCCGCGGTGTCGGGGGAGTGCGCCAGCAGACGGCGCACCGGCTCGGATTCCTCGGGATCCATCAGTGCCAGCAGCGATTCGGCTTCGCTTTCGGACAGTTCGCCCAGCAGGTCGGCGGCGTCGTCGGGGTCCATCGCCTCGAGCACGTCGGCGGCGCGGCGGACTTCGAGGTGGCCGAGCAGGTCGACCTGGTCGTCGTCGGGCAGTTCCTGGACCACGTCGGCCAGGCGTTCGTCGTTCAGGGCCACGGCCACCTCGAGGCGGCGTTTCTCGGGCAGTTCACGCAACCGGTGCGCGACGTCGGCCGCGCGCAGGCCTTCGAACTCGGTGAGCAGCGACGTCACGTCCTGGCCCGGCCGGTCCACCTCGGCGGGGGTCAATCCCTCGACCTGCGACCAATCCACCACGTGCACAGCGCGCCTGCGCCCCAGTCGTCGATGCCCGCGCACCGCGACGCGACCCACGATCCAGTCCCTGGTCCGCGTCTGTTCGATGCCCAGATCGGCGACGAACACATCGACGCCGTCCAGGTCGGGCAGGTCGGGATCGTTGACACGCACCTGCGAATCCACGATCTGCGCCATGGCCAGCAGTTCGCCCGGCCGCTGGGCGAAACGCCGCAGGCTCACCGTGCCGGTATTGAGCGTGACCATCCCGGGCTCGATCGCGGTGACCCGCAGCATCGGCACGAAAATCCTTCGCCGGGTGAGCAATTCGACGACGAGTCCGTGCACGCGCGCGGGTTGGCGCCCCTGCCGGACGGCCACGACGACGTCGCGGACGCGGCCGATAGACTCCCCGTCCGGACCCAACACCGTCAGGCCGGCGAGCCGGGCGACGTAGACCCTGGTGGTTGCCATGATCACCAGGCTATCGGTCGGAACCGGCCGCACCAGTCAAGGAGTCGTTGTTGTCGAAGCCACGCCGATCGGTGCTCGCCGTGCCGGGCAGCAATCCGAAGATGATCGCCAAGGCGAAGACCCTGCCCGTGGACGAGGTGTTCCTCGATCTCGAGGACGCGGTGGCGCCCGGTGCCAAGGCCGCGGCGCGCGCGAACATCGTGGCCGCGCTCAACGAACCGGGCTGGGGTTCGCAGCTGCGGGTGGTGCGGGTCAACGACTGGTCCACCGAGTGGACCTACGCCGATGTGATCAGCGTGGTCGAAGGCGCGGGTCGCTGGTTGGAAGCCATCCTGTTGCCCAAGGTCACCGACGCCGGTCAGGTGCAAGCCCTTGACCTGCTGCTGACCCAGTTGGAGAAGGCCTCCGGCCTCGAGGTCGGCCGGATCGGCATCGAACCGCAGATCGAGAACGCGCTGGGCCTGCGCAATATCGACGCGATCGCCACCGCGAGCCCGCGCGTGCAGGCGCTGGTGTTCGGGCCCGCCGATTTCATGGCCAGTATCAATATGCGCACGCTGGTGGTCGGCGAGCAGCCCGAAGGCTATGACACCGGCGATGCCTACCACCACATCCTGATGACGATCCTGCTCACCGCCCGCGCGCACGGCCTGCAGGCCATCGACGGCCCCTACCTGCAGATTCGCGACGTCGACGGTTTCCGTCGGGCCGCGGGCCGCACCGCGGCACTGGGTTTCGACGGCAAATGGGTCCTGCACCCCGGCCAGATCGACGCCTGCAATGAGATCTTCAGCCCGCGCCAGGCCGACTACGACCGCGCCGAGTTGATCTTGGAGACGTACGCCTTCCACACCTCCGAGGCGGGCGGCGCGCGTGGTGCGGTGATGCTGGGAGATGAGATGATCGACGAGGCCAGCGCCAAAATGGCCCAGGTTATCGCCGACAAAGGTCGAGCTGCCGGGATGACGAGAACACCCGCTCGAGCGCAGTGAGCGGAGTCGACACGTCGCACTTCGGCACAGTCGGCCGACGAATAGCAGAATAGGACTATGACGAATCCCTTGGGCAACTCGAATCGCGGGCGGCAGGCGTTGCCGACGCCGCCGTCGGGCTGGCCGGTCGGCTCGTATCCGACCTACGCCGAGGCGCAGCGCGCGGTGGACTACCTGGCCGACGGGCAGTTCCCGGTGCAGGATGTGACCATCGTCGGTGTCGATCTGATGCAGGTCGAGCGGGTGCTGTACCGGCTTACGTGGGGCAAGGTCATCGGCGGCGGCGTGGTGTCGGGCGCGTGGTTGGGTCTGTTCCTGGGTCTGCTGCTGAGCCTGTTCACCACCACCGGCGGCGCGATCGGCCCGCTGGTCGTGGGCTTGCTGGGCGGCATCGTATTCGGCGTGATCACCACCTCGATTCCCTACGCGGCCACCAAGGGTCAGCGCGACTTCGCCTCGACCATGCAGTTGGTCGCGGGCCGGTACGACGTGCTGTGTGACCCGAAGTCCGCCGAACGCGCCCGCGATTCGCTGGCCCGATTGGCGCTGTAGCGCAATGGATGTGGAGAACACGGTCCGCGCCGCGGTGCTGGACCACTTCGAACTCGAACGCGCACAGGTCGATTCGGCGTCGCTGACTTTCCTCGGGCTGGAACCCATTGAGATCCTGCGCATTCCGGGTGACGGTGCGGTGCACTACGCGACGCTGGGCGGGTCACGTCATCCGATGGGCGACCCGTCCGATCTACTGGCCGACCCGGTGCGCGGGCCACGCGCGGAGCTGGTGCTGACCTTGCTGATGGGCGCGGACCAGCAGGTCGGGGTCGCCAAATCGCTGGGCATCCTGATCGCGTCACCGTCGGTGGAAGGTGTTGTGCTGCAAGCCGATGCGTTGATCGACCTCGGAGAACCGTTGTGGCGCAACGCGAAATTCTCCGCGGTGGTGCTGGGCGACAGCGACATCGCGCCGATCCCGCTGCCCGACCCCGCCGATCCGGTGCGCTACCTCAGTGTCACCCCGGTGACCGCCACCGAGGCCGCCTGGGTGCGCCTGCGCGGTGCGCAAGCCCTACGCGACGCGTGGGCCGAGGCAGGCATCGACGTGCGCGATCCCGAACGCGGTGCGGTGAGTCTCTAGAGCCACCCGTTACGCCGGAAACTGCGGTAGAGGAACAGGCAGATCACCACCATGGTCCCCAGCACCGCGGGATAACCCCACACCTGGTGCAGTTCCCACATGTGGTCGAAGTTCATGCCGTAGATACCGGCGATCGCCGTGGGTACCGCCGCCATCGCCGCCCAGGCCGAGATCTTGCGCATGTCGGTGTTCTGCTGGACGCTGATCTTGGCCAGCGCCGCGTTGACCAGCCCACTGAGCGCCTCGTCGAAGTACGAGATGTGGTCGGACACGCTGGTGTGGTGGTCGGCGACATCGCGCATGTACCGGCGGATCTCCGTCGGAATCGGTAGATCGGGGTCGGTGGTCAGCTTCGCCAGCGGAATCGCCAGTGGCGACACCGCGCTGCGTAGTTGCACGACTTCGCGTTTGAGCTGGTAGATCGACCCGAGGCCGACTTTGGAGGTGGGGGTGAACACCTCCTCCTCCATCTCGTCGATATCGCCGCCGATGAACTCGGTGACCTCGACATAGGTGTCGACCACGTGGTCGGCCACCGCGTGCAGCACCGAGGTCGGGCCGAGTTTCAGCTGGTCGGGGTGCCTTTCCAGCTTGTGGCGCACGCTGGACAGATGGGTGTGTTCCCCGTGGCGCACGGTGATGGCGAACTTCGGCCCGGTGAACACCATGATGTCGCCGGTCTCGACGATCTCGCTGATCGAGTCGATGTCGTGGTCGATGTAGCAGACCGTGCGCATCACCAGGAACAGCATGTCTCCGTAGCGTTCGAGCTTGGGACGCTGGCGGCCCTCCACCGCGTCCTCCACCGCCAGCGGGTGCAGTTCGAAGGTCGAGGCGATGTCGTTCATCTGGGTGCTGTCGGGGTCGTGCAGGCCGATCCACACGAAGCCCGAATCGGACTTGCTCGCCTCGATTTTGGCCTGTTGCGGCGTGAAATGGCCCGGTACGCGCTTGCCGTCGACGTACACCCCGCAGTCCACGATCGCCCGCGCGGTCGGCACGGGCACGGTCGCGGGCGCGGCCTTCGCCTTGCGGCGTGGCCCGTGGAACGACGACATCGGCGAGAGGGAGGGCACCAGCCCGACCCTACGGGCAGGCACCGACCATGCCCAGGAACGCGCGGGAGCCGAGACCGCACTGTAAGACTGAGGGTGTGCGCATCGACTTGCATACCCATTCCACCGCCTCCGACGGCACCGACACCCCCGCCCAGCTGGTGCGTCATGCCGCCGCGGCCGGTCTCGACGTCGTCGCGATCACCGACCACGACACCACCGGCGGCTGGGCCGAAGCCGAAGCGGCGCGCCCGCCCGGTCTCACGCTGGTGCGTGGCATGGAGATGTCGTGCACGGGCATGGGCGAGGACGGCTTTCCGGTGCCCGTGCATCTGCTGGCGTACCTGTTCGACCCCACCGACCGTGGCTTCGCGCTGGAACGCGAGCGGTTGCGCGGCGAGCGCGTGGCCAGGGTGCGCGCGATGGCGGAGAAGATGGCCGCCGACGGGCTGCCGATCGATCCGGTCGAGGTGATGGCGACCGCGGGTCCGGCGGTGGGCAGGCCGCATCTGGGGCAGGCGTTGGTGGCAGCCGGGGTAGTCGAGAGTGTGAACGAGGCGTTCGTCGATCTGCTGGCCCCGCACGGTCGGTACTACGCCGAGAAGGCGGACACCCCGCTGACCAGGGCCGTGCAGTTGATCGCCGACGCGGGCGGGGTCAGCGTGATCGCCCACGCCCGCGCCCGCAGACGCGGCAGACTGCTCGCGCTGGACGAGATCCGAAACCTGGCCTCGCTCGGTCTCACCGGCCTCGAGATCGACCACCCCGATCACAGCGACGCCGATCGTGGTGTGCTGGGCGACCTTTCGCGCGAACTCGGCCTGGTGCGAACGGGTTCCTCGGACTATCACGGCAGCAACAAGACGACCGCGATCGGCGCGTGCGGCACCGACCCCGATCAGTACGAAGCCCTGATCGACCAGGCGAGCGGAACGCCGGTGATCGCCCCGTGACCCTGGTGCGCACCGTCAGCGGTGTGGTCGCGGGCGGGGTGGTGGTGCTGTTGTGCGTGGTGATCGGCGCCGCGGTGGTCGGGCAGAGCCGGAACTTTCCCGGGCCGGGCGCGGAGTCGCTGGGCTGGCATTGCGTGGCCGCGGTGGTGGTGATCGTGGCGCAGGTCTTCGCCGATCGTCGCCGTGGAATGTCGGCTGTGTTCGGATCGGCCGTCGTCATGATCACGGCCGGTGTATTGCTTTGGACACAATGGTGGGGTTGACGGCCGCGTAGTGGTTGCGGTCGGGTGAACTGTGCCCGAACATTTCTCTTTGTGACCGGTATCGAAACGGATGTCCTGATCCTCGGCGGTGGACCCGCCGGGCTCTGGGCCGCCGTCTCGGCCGCGGCCGCCGGCGCGCGCGTGGTGCTGGTGGACAAGAGTCGCTGCGGATCCAGCGGCCCCACCGTGTACGGCACGACCCTGCTGTGGGACCTCGCGCCCGGTCCGGACCGCGCCGACGCGGTCGACAGCGCGTTCACCGCGGGCGGCGGCCTGGGGGATCGGGCCTGGTTGCACCGTGTCGCCGACGAATCCCACCGCCGCCTGCAGACCTGGTCGGGCACCCGACACCGCGTCCCCGACCGCGACGCCACCTGCGCGCGCTTCGACGGCGCGAGCTACCTGCGCCGCCTGCGCCGCGGCGCACTCGAGGCGGGCGTGCGCATCCTCGACCATCACCCGGCCCTGCAACTGCTCGTCGACCCGGCGGGCACGGTCGTGGGCGCGGCGGGCATCCAGCGCCACAACAAGTTTCGGCCGTGGACCATCAGGGCGGGCGCGGTCGTGATCGCCACCGGTGGGTGCGCGTTCCTGTCCGGCGGCGCGGGCACCGAGGTGAACACCGGCGAGGGCCTGCTGATGGCAGTCGAGGCCGGTGCCGAACTGGCGGGCATGGAATTCTCCAGCGCCTACGGCCTGGCCCCGGTGCTGTCGCGCGTGCAGCCGCACCCGGTCGTGGCACCCGGCCTATCGGTGCATTTCGCCGCGCTCTACGACGAAGCAGGCACCGAACTGCCCGGCCGGTACCCCGCGGCACTGACCGCGATCGCCGACGGCAGAAGGGTTTTCGCGTCCCTGCACGAAGTACCCGACACCGTCCGACACTGGCTGAGCAGGCACGGCGCGATCGACGCCGCGGGCCGGTTACCCGTGCGCGCGGTCTTGGAGGGCACCATCCGCGGCGCGGGCGGACTGGCACTGGCCGATCGCGCCTGCGCGACCAGCGTGCGCGGGCTGTTCGCCGCGGGCGACGCCGCCGGACGCGAGGTCGTGGCCGGAGCAGCGGGCCGAATCGGCGGCTTGCGCGGGGCGTGGGCGCTGGCGTCGGGCAGCTGGGCCGGTGCGGGCGCGGCCGCGTTCGCCCGTGCCACCGACCGCACCGCGTTCGCCCGCGCTGTCCCCGGCGCGGGACTGGGCCCGCACGCCCACATCGACCCGCGTTCGGTGATCGGCCTGGTCCAGGAGCACACCCTGCCGCTGCGCCGCAGCTACCGGCGCAGCGCGGGCAGCCTGGCCGACAGCATCGCAGAACTCGACGCCATGTGGCCCGGTGCCCAATTCGAACTGGGCGGCATCGGCGTCGGGCAGGTGCGGGCCAGGCAGGCCGCGGCCCTGCTCGCGGTCGCGCGCTGGGCCGGTTACAGCGCGCTCGAGCGCACCGAGAGCCGCGGCATCCACCGTCGCATCGACCATCCCGACGCGCGGTCGGACTGGCGGGTGCGGTTGCGCTGTGGTGGCCTGGACGACGTGTGGGTGCGCCGCGAACAAGCCCCGCAGCCGCGCGACGGCGAGCTCACCGCGGGCACCCCCGCCGCGGTATGACTGTTCACCGGATGTTCGGCCCCAACTGCGAGTTTTCGCTAACGCCACCGCAATTGCGCGGGTTTACCCTCGACGGATGACGCGGTTTGGCAACACCTACGCCGTGCTGGCAGAATGTTGCGGATTCCCTTCCCTTGCCACCGCCGGGATCGGGGACCTTGGAGACCTTCCGTTTCGCGACGCACCTTCGCGGACAGGGCCGACCCGTTTTGCTCGCCCGGACACACCCGTTCGGTTCCGCTGCACGGATCAGTGCCGCGCCATGCGTACCGGTTCCTACCGGGCAACGCGTGCGACCGCGCACCCGCGCAGTGTCCTATAAACCTCAGTTCCGATATACCCGGCGGTAACCGTCCCCCGGTTGAGCCCGACTCGAGCAGGAGTGAAATCGTGTCACCTGTGACTGACGCACCGAATGCCACCGCGGCGCCCAAGGCCGATGACGCAGCGAGCCTCGCTGCCATCACCGATGACGAGATCTTCGCGGGTCACCTCGGCGGCAAGCTGTCGGTCGAGCTGGCCGCGCCGCTCGAGACCCAGCGCGATCTGTCCATCGCCTACACCCCCGGTGTCGCCCAGGTCAGCCGCGCGATCGCCGAGGATCCCGCGCTCACCAAGCGCTACACCTGGACCGACCGCCTCGTGGTCGTGGTCAGCGACGGCACCGCCGTGCTGGGCCTCGGTGACATCGGCCCGCGCGCCTCGCTGCCGGTGATGGAGGGCAAGGCCGCGCTGTTCAAGAAGTTCGCGGGCCTGAACTCGATCCCGCTGGTGCTGGACACCACCGACCCCGACGAGATCGTCCAGACCCTGATCCACCTGCGCCCCAGCTTCGGCGCGGTGAACCTGGAAGACATCTCCGCCCCCCGCTGCTTCGAAATCGAACGCCGCGTCATCGAGGCGCTGGACTGCCCGGTCATGCACGACGACCAGCACGGCACCGCCATCGTGGTGCTGGCCGCCCTCAAGGGCGCGGCCGCGGTGCAGGGCCGTGACATGTCCGCGCTCAAGGTGGTCGTGTCCGGCGCCGGTGCGGCCGGCGTGGCCTGCTCGAACATCCTGCTCGCCGCCGGTATCCCGGACGTGGTCGTGCTCGACTCGAAGGGCATCGTCAGCACCGGTCGCGACGGCCTCAACGGTGTCAAGGCCGACCTGGCCGCCCGCTCCAACCCGCGCGGCCTGACCGGCGGCCCCGCCGACGCGCTGGCCGGTGCCGACGTGTTCCTCGGCCTGTCCGCGGGCAAGATCGGTGAGGAGCTCATCGCCTCGATGGCCCCCGAGGCGATCGTGTTCGCGATGTCCAACCCGGACCCCGAGATCCACCCCGACGTGGCCGCCAAGTACGTGGCCATCGTGGCCACGGGTCGCAGCGACTTCCCGAACCAGATCAACAACGTGCTCGCGTTCCCCGGCGTGTTCAAGGGTGCCCTGGATGCCGGCGCCCGCCGCATCACCGAGGGCATGAAGGTCGCCGCCGCGAACGCGATCTTCGGTGTGGTCGCCGACGAGCTCGCGGTCGACAAGATCATCCCGAGCCCCCTCGACCCGCGCGTGGCTCCGGCCGTCGCCGAGGCCGTGGCGGAAGCGGCGCGCGCCGAGGGCGTCGCCTAGTTTCTCCGTCGACAGCGCCCTCGTTCCCACCGGAGCGGGGGCGCTGTCGTGTTGTCTGGGATCATCGGATGATGACCACGATCACCGTGCAGCTACCCGACGAGGTCTACGAACAGCTGGCAGCCGGGGCCGAGGCTGACGGTGTGTCGGTGAATGTGGCGATGGTGTTGGCCGCCCAGGAATGGATCCACGCGCAAGCCCAGCGTTCGCTCGGTCGCGCCAGGATGCAGGAGGTGCTGGCCGACGACCCGCACCTGCGCGCACTTCTCGGCGACGACTGACCCTGCGGGACCGGCGAAATCGTACAATCGGGCCTCGAAAAATCAGTTTTCTGATTATTTCGTCGCGTTTTGTACGATTACGCCGGTGTCCGCCGGTCGCGTGACCCGGCCGGACCCTGGCGCGCTGGCCCACACCGCCACCGCGAGCAGCCCGTCGAGTACCAACGCCAGGATCGCGACCAACAGCGCGCCGACCAACACCAGGTCGTACCGGTACAGGCCGATCCCGTCGAAGATGTACCGACCCAGCCCGCCGAGGTTCACGTACGCCGCGATCGTCGCGGTGGCCACGACTTGCAAAGTGGCACTGCGCAACCCGCCCAGCAGCACCGGCATCGCATTGGGCACCTCGACCCGGAACAGGATCTGACTCTCCGTCATCCCCATCGCCCGCGAGGCGTCCACCACATCGGTGGGCACGTTCGCGATCCCCGCATAGGCCCCCGCCAGCAGCGGTGGAATGCCGACGGTGATCAACGCCAGCAGCGGCGGAATCAACCCCAGGCCCAGCCCGAGCACCAGAAACGTCAGCAGACCCAACGTCGGCAGCGCCCGCATCGCATTGGCGAACCCGACCATCACCGCACTACCGCGCCGCGTGTGCCCGATGAGCAGACCCAACGGCACCGCGACCACCGCCGACAACGCCACCGCGAGGAAGCTGTACCAAAGATGTTGCAGCAGGCGGTGTTCGATCCCGGTGGGTCCGCCCCAGTTCGCACCGTCGCTGAGGTAGTTCCAGGCTTCGAGGAAAAGGTTCACGAGCGTGCCCCTTTCGCGCGGGCGTCCGCACGGGTCCACGGGGTGGCGAGTTTGCCGAGCAGGAACACCAGCCGGTCGAAGATCAGTGCCAGCACCAGCGTGACGATGATGCCCGCGATGATCTGGTCGGGGTAGTCACGTTGGTAGCCCTGCGTGAACAGTTTGCCCAGACCGCCGACCCCGATCAGCGCACCCACCGACACCATCGCGATATTGGTGACCACCACCACGCGCAGGGATGCCGTGAAAACCGGTAGCGCCAACGGCATATCGACGGTGACAGTTCGTCGGAGTCTGCCGAACCCGATCGCATCGGCGGCATCGATCACGCTGACGGGCACGGTATCGAGCGCTGTCGGCACCGCGATCAACAGCAGCGCGGTCGAATACACGGTGAGTGCGATGATCACATTGAGTGGGTCGATCATCGAGATGCCGATCATCGGGGGAATGATCACGAACAGCGCGAGCGAGGGAGTCGTGTAGGCCAGGCTCGAAACCGTCGTGGTAATCCTTCTGGCCCAACGATTTCCGTGCACCAACGCACCCACCGGAATCGCGATCACCAAGCCCAGCAGTAATGGAACCAGCGCCAATATCAGGTGGGTGCGAGTGATCGTCATGATGTCGGCGAAGTTGTCGATCAGGTACCTCACGGCGCGCCCTGGATAAAGAACTCCCGGTTGCGCTCGGTGTCTTCGGCGACCCGCTGTTCGGCGAGCTGGGTCAGCACATCGGTGGCGAGCAGTCCGCCGCGCACCGCCCCGGTTTCGTCGACGGCGACGCCGACGCCCGAGGGGGAGGAGATGGCCGCGTCCAAGGCCTGGCGCAGGTCGCCGTCCGGGGTGAACAGCGAGCCACCGGCAGAAACGCTGGCGTCCAGGGGTTTTCCAGCGCGCACACCCTCGACGCCGGTCACGTCGATCCAGCCGCCAGGCTTCCCGTCGCCATCGACAATGAGCGCCCATTCGCCCTGTGTGAGTCGCAATCCGGGGATGTCCCCGGCTTCAACCGTTCGAATCGGCGCCAGCACAACAGCATCCGCGTTGCGAAACGACAGCCCCCGATAACCGCGATCCCTGCCGACGAACCCGGCGACGAAATCCGTTGCGGGCTGCGCCAATACACGCTCAGGTGTGTCGTACTGCTGCAGCACCCCACCGCGACCGAACACCGCGATCTTGTCGCCGAGCGTGATCGCCTCGTCGATATCGTGCGTCACGAACACAATCGTTTTCTGCAGTTCCGCCTGCAGCCGCTGCATCTCCGACTGTAATTCCGCCCGCACCACCGGGTCGACCGCACTGAACGGCTCGTCCATCAACAGCACCGGCGGATCCGCGGCCAACGCCCGCGCCACCCCCACCCGCTGTTGCTGGCCACCCGACAGTTGCGACGGATACCGTTCCGCCAGACTGCGATCCAGCCCGACCCGGTCCATCACCTCGAGCGCCGCGGCCCGCGCGGCATTGCGCGACTGCCCCAGCAGCATCGGCACGGTCGCCACATTGTCGATCACCTTGCGGTTGGGCAGCAGCCCGCCGCTCTGGATCACGTAGCCGATGCCCAGGCGCAGTTTCACCGGGTCCACGGTCGCGATGTCGCGGCCGTCGATGGTGATGGTGCCCGCGGTGGGATCGACCATCCGGTTGATCATGCGCATCGACGTGGTCTTGCCGCACCCCGACGGGCCGACGAATACGGTGAACGAACCCGATTCGATATTCAGATTCAGGTCGCGTACCGCGTGCGTGCCGTTCGGATAGGTCTTGTCGATCCCGCGGAATTCGATGTCGGACAACGGTTACTCCTAACGGCGAGTACGCCTAGAGGACGCTGTTGGCTAGGCCATCCGAAGACGCGCATGGCGCTGCGAAGGCCTACGCCTAGCCGATGGGGGAGTTCAAACCCTGTGCGGTGATCCAGGCCAGTGCCGCGGCTTTCGGTTCGATCTTGCTGTCACCGGAGACCGCGGTGTTGAGCGAAATGAGTTCGGCGGTGGTCAGTTTCGCCGACACCGCATCCAATACCGCCACGGCTTTGTCGGTCTTCTTCGCGGAATTGAACAGCGGCACCACATTCTGTGCCGCGAAATTGTGTTTCGGATCGGTGAGTACGACCAGGTTGTTCTGTGCGATCGCCTGCGAGGTGGTGAAGATATCGGCCGCGTTCACCTGTCCGTCTACCAGGGCGCGCACCGTCGCGGGCCCGCCGCCGTCGGCGATCGGCACGAAATTGCCCGCGCTGATATCCAGGCCGTAGATCTTCTTCAAACCGGGCAGCCCGCCCGGACGCTCCGCGAATTCGGCCATCGCAGCGAATTTCACCTCCGCAGAATGCGGTGCCAGGTCCTCGATGGAGGTCAGGCTCCACTTGTCGGCGGTGGCGCGGGTGACGACCACGGCGTCGGAATCCTCGCCGGGGGCGGGCGTAGCGATGGCCAGGTCCTCGCCCAGCGCCTTGGTCAGCGCCGCGTTCACCTCGGGGGCGGCGGTGGCGGTGGCGTCTTTGTCCAGGTATTGCAGCAGGTTGCCGGTGTATTCCGGGATCAGTGAGATCGCGCATTGGCGCAGCGCCGGAATGTAGGCCTCGCGGCTGCCGATATCGAACTTCGTGTCGACCTTGAAGCCGTTGATCCGCAGCACTTCGGTGTAGATGTTGGCCACGGTCTCGGATTCGGGGAAATTGGCCGACCCGACGATCAACGCGTCACTGGTGCAATCCCCCTTGGCAGCAAGCGGATCGGAGTTGCCGCAGGCGGACACGATCATGGCGGCGGCCAGTGCGACGGCCGCGGCGAGCACCCGGCCCGCCCGCACGGCGAGGCGGCGTGCCGGTCGACGTTGTCGGGATGACGAGCAGGCGTTGGCGGTTTTCACTGGTGTCCTTCCGGCAAAGGCGGGCAGTGCGCTGTGCGTGCGACGCGGGCGCCACAGGTACATTCTGATTGTTCATACTGCCCGCCGTCGGGCCGAATTGCGCGGGTTGACGGCAAATACGGAAAGTTGGTGTCGCCGGATGCTGTCGGCCGTAGCGCGCAGAACCGCCACCGTCATCCTTGCCGCCACCTGCGTTTTCACCACCGTTTCCTGCACTTCCGATCAGGCACGACCGGTGGTCGCGGTAGGCGCGGATTCCTCCACGGAATCAGTTCTACTCGCGCAGATCTATTCCCAAGCCCTGGCCCGAACCGGCACCCCCACGACCGTGATCACCGGATTGCCCACGCCGCTGGCCGATCTCGACGCAGGCACCATCGCGGTCCTACCCGCCCGCAACGGCGCCCTCCTCGACCGCTGGAACCCCACCTCACCCGCCCGCAAACCCGACGAGGTCACCACGGCGGTCAATGCCGCCCTCCCACAAGGCCTTTCGGTAACAGACGCAGCAGACGGCACCAGCCCCACCAACACCCCCCGCGCCGAAAACATCCTCGCCGTCTACCGCTCCGGCATCTTCAACCGCCAACAGCTCAAAAAACTCAACTACGTAGCAGGCGAACTGACCACCGAAGCCCTGACCGAGTCGCTCCACCAGATCAACACCGGCACCACCCCCGCCGACGCCGCCCGCACCTGGCTGGACGCCCACGCCCTCTGACAGTCCCGTGCGGAGCCGGGGATTCCGAATGACCTTGTGCGGCAACCCACAACGTCGAAAGGCGGGAGGCATCGATCCCATGAACGCTCGCACCCCCTGGGCTATCCATCCCGCCGACCCACATTCCCCCGCGGCCGCCGCCCTGCTCCGCCACTACCTGGCCGAGATGATCACCCGCTACTACGCCCGCCCCACCGACGACGCGGAAATCGACCACCACCTCGCCACCGGCCACCACAGCAACGACCTGACCCCACCCACCGGCCTATTGCTGCTGGCCCACCGAGACGAACACCCCGTCGGCTGCGCAGGCATCCGCCGCCTGACCCCCCACACCTGGGAACTGACCCGCATGTACGTCCACCCCCGAGCCCGCGGCACAGGCCTGTCCACCGCCCTACTCCACACAGCCGAAACCGCCGCCCACCACCTGGGCGCCCACACACTCCGCCTCAACACCCGCAAAGACCTCCTCGAGGCCCGCGCCCTGTACGCGAGGCACGGCTACACCGAAATCCCGCCCTACGGCGACGACCCCTTGGCGGATCACTGGTTCGAAAGGTCGCTGGTCTGACCGGACCTGAGCTGGACGGTTGATCACCAGGCGATCACGCAAACATCGCCCGAGAAGAAAAATCCACCATGGCCTGGTGATCGGCTGTCCAGGTCGGGGCTCGGCGTGTTGGGGCGCCGAGGTGGGGGTGATCTTGCCAAGGGGGGTTTCGCTCCGTATATTCCTAGTGGAATATTTGGCGTGGAGTATGGAGGTTCTGTGGTGGCGCAGCCTGGGCGGAATGCGATGACGCCGTTGGCTATCGCTGTGCTGGCGTTGCTCGATGAGCGGCCTATGCATCCGTACGAGATGTATCAGCTGTTGATCGCTCGGCGGGAGGATCTGCTGGTCAAGGTGCGGCCGGGTTCGCTGTATCACGTGGTGGCGCGGTTGGCCGATGACGAGATGGTGGTGGCCGAGGGGATCGGGCGGGCGGGGAATCGGCCCGAGCGCACGACCTATCGGATTGCCGAGTCGGGGCGAAATGCGTTGCGGGGCAGGATCGCCGAGTTGTTGCGCGCGCCTGTGCAGGAGTACCCGATCTTTCGGTTGGCGTTGGCCGAGGCGCACACGCTGCCGCTGGAGCAGGTGATGGCGTTGCTCGACGAGCGGGTGGAGCACCTGACGCGCGAGCAGGCTGACCTGGACGCGCTGCTGGACTGGACCCGCAACAGGGCCGTGCCGCGCCGCTATTTCGTTGTCCTGGAATACATTCGCGCCACCCTCCACGCCGAACTGACCTGGATCGCGGCCTTCGCCGCCGAGTTGGGCAGCGGCGCGGTGCCGTGGGAACAGTTCGACCCCGAGACCGGCGAACGCGTCCACGACGAGCACAAGCATCACTGGCCGGCCGGGGATCACCCCGGTGCCGCGACCGAGCCCCGCCGGGCTGCCCGCAAGTGACCCCTCCGCAGATGGGAACGAATTCGATGACCACCCAACGTAATCCGTGGCTGGCGCTGTTCGCGCTGGTGGTCGGGTTCTTCATGATCCTGCTGGACATGACGATCGTGGCGGTCGCCAACCCGGCGATCATGACCGAGCTGCACACCGACATCTCCAGCGTCATCTGGGTCACCAGCGCCTACCTGCTCACCTACGCGGTGCCGCTGCTGGTCACCGGCCGCCTCGGCGACAAATTCGGGCCGAAGAACATCTATCTGATCGGCCTCGCGGTGTTCACCGCCGCCTCGCTGTGGTGCGGACTGTCGGGCAGCATCGGCATGTTGATCGCCGCGCGCGCCGCCCAGGGCATCGGCGCCGCGCTGATGACACCGCAGACCATGGCCGTGATCACCCGCACCTTCGCGCCGGACAAGCGCGGCGCCGCGATGGGCCTGTGGGGTGGGGTGGCCGGGCTGGCGACGCTGATCGGCCCGATCATGGGCGGCGTGCTGGTGGACAACCTCGGCTGGGAATGGATCTTCATCGTCAACGTGCCGGTCGGCATCATCGCGTTCGGGCTGGCCGTGTGGTTGGTGCCGTCGCTGCCGACCAGCGACCACAAGTTCGACATCGTCGGCGTGGTCCTGAGCGGCATCGGCATGCTCGCGTTGGTTTTCGGTATCCAGGAAGGCAATTCGCAGGATTGGTCGCTGCGGATCTGGCTGCTGATCGGGTTCGGTGTGGTGATGCTGATCGTGTTCGTGATCAACCAGTCGCGCAACAAGGGTGAGCCGCTGGTGCCGCTGAGTCTGTTCCGCGACCGCAATTTCGCGCTGTCGAACCTGGCGATCGCCGCGATGGGCGCCGCGGTCACCTCGATGATGGTGCCGTCGTACTTCTACCTGCAGGCCGTACGGGAGATGTCACCGACCATGTCCGCGCTGATCTTCGCGCCGATGGCGATCATCACCGGGATCACCGCGCCGTTCATCGGCAAGGTCTCCGACCGCCTGCCCCCACGTCTGCTGCCGACCGTCGGTTTCGTGCTGTTCGCCGGTTCCGTGGCCTCGTTCGGCCTGCTCATGAGCCCCGATTCGTCGGTCGTGTGGTTCCTGATCGCGGCCGGCGTCGGTGGCCTGGCCAGCTCCTGCATCTGGGCCCCGCTGGCCTCCACCGCCACCCACAACCTGCCGGTCGCCCAGGCCGGTGCGGGCGCGGGCATCTACAACACCACCCGCCAGGTCGGCGCGGTCCTGGGCAGCGCCGCGATCAGCGCGCTGATCGCCGCCCGCCTCACCGCCAACGGCCTGAGCGAAGGCGGCCCCGTCGGCGAAGGCACCGCCACCGGCCCGCTGCCACCGCACGTCCTCGACGAATTCAGCACCTCGCTGGCCCAGTCGATGATCCTGCCCGCCGCGATCCTGGTGATCGGCATCGTCGCGTCGGCGTTGTTCGTCGGCCACGGGAAGTCCGGTGCGCGCAAGCCCGAGACGCAGGACGCCGATCCGGCCGGTGCGTATGTGGGCGGTAGACCGGCGTAATCGCCCACTTCGCACGATTTCGATCAGTTTTCTGACTGAACGGGCACGAAGTGGGCGATTACGCCGGTTTCAACTCACCTGGATGGTGAGGGTGGGGTAGCCCGTCGCACCGTCGGGGACGACGTCCTGGGAGACGGCGGTTTGGGGGCCGGCGGGGTCGAAGGTGCGGGCGCGCACGGTGTGTTGGCCGGGGGTGGCGTCCCAGTCGTAGGTCCATTGGCGCCAGGTGTCGATGGTGACCTCGGTGGACAGGCGGGCAGGCCGCCAGTCGCCGTTGTCGATCTGCACTTCGACGCCGGTGACGCCGCGATGCTGCGCCCAGGCGACACCGGCGATCACGGTGCGGCCCTGGGGAATTCGGCTGCGCGGCGTATCGATGCGGGTGCCGGTTTTGATGGGGCCGTGCGCCGACCACCCGCGGCGGGTCCAGTAGGCGGTGGCCTTGTCGAAACGGGTGACCTCGAGTTCGGTGACCCACTTGGTGGCGGACACGTAGCCGAACAGACCGGGCACGACCAACCGTGCCGGATAACCGTGCTGGATCGGGAGGGGTTCGCCGTTCATGCCGATGGCGAGCAGGGCGTCGCGCCCATCGGTGAGAACAGACAGCGGACTGCCCGCCGTCCAGCCGTCCTTGCTGTGGGACAGGACCATGTCGGCGTCGGGGAGCGGGCGCGCTTCGGCGAGGAGTTCGTCGAGGCGATAGCCGAGCCAGCGGGCGTTGCCGATGAGGTCGCCGTTGATCGGATTGGAGACGCAGGCGAGGGTGACCAGGCGCTCGACCGGGGTGCGACGCAGCAGGTCGTCCCAGGTGAGAGTGATTTCCTGTTCGACCATGCCGTGGATGCGCAGCGTCCAGGAGTCTGTGGAGACCTGGGGAACGATCAGCGCGGTGTCGATGCGGTAGAAGTCGCTGTTGGGGGTGATGTAGGAGGTGAGCCCGGGGACTCGCAGATCGGCGTCGGCCGGAAGGGCGGGTAACGGTGTTGCGGCCCTTGGCAATTCGACGGTTTCGCGCTCGGCTGTCACGTCACGTCGGGCCCCACCGAGTAAGCGCCCCGCGAGCCCGGCCCCGATGGCCAACACCCCGGCCGCCGCGATCCCACCGAGCACTCGCCGTCGACCGGCCTTCGCGACGAGTGCCTCGCCGGGCCTGTCCGTGACGTCGGCAGCCGATTCCGACGGTGCGGATGCCGCGTCGATCCGACGGGTCAGCCCACGCAACGCGAGAATGCCGGCAGCGGTACCGATCAGTGCGGGCAGCGCACCGGAGAATCCGCCGATTCGCCCGGCACCGATGACTGCCGCGGCCACCCCGAAAATCGCGAACGCGACAGATCCGACCGGCCGGGCTGTCCGCTCGAACACTCCGGAGATGCCCGCGACGACAACCGCGACAACGCCCATGCACGCGAACAACACGGCCTTGTCGCTGGTCCCGAAGGTCGAAATGGCCCACTCCCGAACACCGTCGGGCGTGTGGTCGACCACCGTGGCCCCGATCGCGTACGCGGGCGCACTACCGGCCCCGGCGAACGCCGCGACCAATTCCGCCACCCCGAGCACCACCGCGGCAGCCACAATCCCGGCCACCGCCCGCAAAACCACCATGAACCGAGCCTACGTCGCGATCAGGATGCCTTTCGGTCCAGTAGAACGGCCGGGCTTTCGGCGCGCCGGTGGCGAAGACGCTGGTGGGAGGGATCGGTCGGTATTCTGCGCGGCATGACAGCACGTTCTCTCAGCCGATTCGTGTCTGCAGTGTTCTTGGCAGCCGCGATTCCTCTGGTATCGCCCACTTCCTCTCTGGCCGCGCCCTGTTCGGATATCGAGGTGGTGTTCGCTCGTGGCACCGCTGAACCGGGTGGGGGGCTCGGGCTTACCGGTACGTCGTTTGTCGAGGCGGTGCGGTTGAACGCCGGCGGGCGGTCGGTGTCCTCGTACGGGGTCGACTACCCGGCCAGCGGTGACTTCGCGGACCGACTTGCCTTCGCGCACACCGTGTTGCAGGGGATCAACGACGCGCAGCGCAGGGTCGAGTACATCGCGACCACCTGCCCTGGCACCCGGATCATTCTCGGTGGGTATTCGCAGGGTGCGGCGGTGGCGGGGTTCGCCACCGATGGTGATGTGCCGGAAGGGGTTCCGGCGGAGTACCGGTCGTATCTGCCCGAGCCGATGGCGCCGGAGGTGGCCGAGCATGTCGCGGCGGTCGCGCTGTTCGGGAAGCCGTCGGATCGGTTCATGCGCGACGCGGAGGCGCCCCCGGTGACGCTGGGCGCGGACTACACGGCCAAGACCATCGACCTGTGCATCCCGTCCGACAACATCTGCGACGGTTCCCCTCTGGCCCAACCCAATGCGCTGCACACCCTCTACGGCATCAACGGAATGACCCTGACCGCAGCACAATTCGCACTGCAACGAGTGTAGAAAGCCGAAAGGCCGGTTGCGACAAAGCAACCGGCCCTTCGAACTGAACGGACTAGGAGTAGATCTTGTCTACTTCGCCCGCGTACTGCTTCATCACCACGGCGCGCTTGAGCGACATCTTCGGGGTGAGCTCACCCGTTTCCTGGGTCCAGTCGACCGGCAGGATGCGGATCTTCTTGATCGCCTCGGCCTTGGAGACCTTGCTGTTGGTCTCGTCGATCGCGGCCTGCACCTCGGCCACCAGGGCCTCGTTCTCGATCAGGGTCTCGATCGCGGTGTCCGCGGCCACGCCGTTGCGGTCCTTCCAGCCCGGCAGGGCTTCGGGATCCAGCGTGATCAGGGCGCCGATGAACGGCTGACCGTCACCCACGACCATGACCTGGCTGATCAGCGGGTGCGCGCGCAGGGAATCCTCGAGGATCGCGGGGGAGACGTTCTTGCCGCCCGCGGTGACCAGGATTTCCTTCTTGCGACCGGTGATGGTGACGAAGCCGTCGGCGTCGATGGCACCCAGGTCGCCGGTCTTGAACCACCCGTCGACGAAGGATTCCTCGGTGGCCTCGGCGTTGCCCCAGTAGCCGTCGAACACGACCGAGCCCTTGAGCAGCAGCTCGCCGTCTTCGGCGATCTTGGCCGCGTGGCCCTGGATCGGGCGACCGACCGAGCCGACGCGGATGAACTGCGGGGTGTTCACGGTGAACGCGGCGGTGGTCTCGGTCAGACCGTAGCCTTCGTAGATCGTGACGCCCGCACCACGGAAGAAGTGGCCCAGACGCGCGCCCAGCGGGCCGCCACCGGAGACAGCGGCCAGGCACTGACCACCAAGCGCCGCGCGCAGCTTGCTGTAGACCAGCTTGTCGAACACGAAGTGCTTGACCTTCAGCGCCAGGCTCGGGCCGCCCGGGGTCTCGAGCGCGGTGCTGTAGGCGATCGACACGTCGGCGGCGGCGTCGAAGATCTTGCCCTTGCCCGCGTCGTGCGCCTTCTGCTTGGCGGAGTTGAACACCTTCTCGAACACGCGCGGCACCGACAGGATGAAGTCGGGCTTGAAGTCGCCGAACTGCTCCACCAGGGTGGTCCAGTCCGAGCTGTGGCGGATGGTCACCTTGGAATCGAAGGCGATCAGCGCGACCGCGCGGGCGAACACGTGCGCCAGCGGCAGGAACAGCAGGGTCTTCTGACCCTCGGACACGAACGAGCTGAGTTCGATGCCACCCGAACGCGATTCGGCGTACAGGTTGGCGTGGGTCAGCTGCACGCCCTTGGGCTTGCCGGTGGTGCCCGAGGTGTAGATCAGGGTGGCGGGGGAGTTCGCGCCGACCTGCTTGCGACGCTCGTGCA
Organism: Nocardia sp. NPDC058640; assembly: GCF_042716995.1. NCBI lineage: Bacteria > Bacillati > Actinomycetota > Actinomycetes > Mycobacteriales > Nocardiaceae > Nocardia > Nocardia sp. NPDC058640. The sequence continues at coordinate 957,193 of NZ_JBHXRG010000001.1, read as the reverse complement.
CGACGGAATCGTCGAGGTCCGCGCCACGCTCGGTCAGGGTGTCGATCGCACCCTTGTCGATCTGCAGGGTCTCGCCCAGCTTGGGCAGCGAGCCCGCGTCGATCTCGTCGATCGTGGCGCGGTGCTTGTCGTTCTCGACGACCAGGATCTTGGTCTCGGAATCCTGCAGGATCCACTTGGCCTGCTCGGCGGCCGAGGAATCGTAGATCGCGACAGTGACGCCACCGGCGGCCCAGATCGCGAAGTCCAGCAGCGTCCACTCGTAGCGAGTGGCCGCCATGATCGCGACCCGGTCGCCCAGCTCGACGCCCGAGGCGATCAGGCCCTTGGCGACGCCGGTCACCGCGGTCTCGAACTGCTTCGCCGTGACGTCGTTCCAGCCGCCGCTGCCGTTCGGGACGTTGAACAACACCGTGTTCGGCGTCTCCTGCCCGAAGCGGAAGACGTTGTCGGAATTGTTCGCGTCCTCCGGGATGGTGTAGGAAGCCGGAACTTCGAACTCTCGCATCTGTGCCCTTCCAGTGGGTTCTACTCGCCAGTAATCTACGACACGTTTGGCCGGGTCGCGATATCGCCGTCCAAAATGCCCGTCACCAGGCTTTATCGTAAATCGTCGATCGATACTGGCTGAATTGCTTCTCGCAGGAATTCTGCGAGTTCGCTCAGAGCCGTCGCAGCCTCGGTGACCAGCGCGGCCTGTAGTTGCGCGACGTGCCAGAGGCCGCGGGTTTCGGTGAAACGGACGTGCACGCCCGCGCCACGCAGGCTGGAGACCAAGGTCGAACACTGGTTGTGCAGCAGTTCGCTGACATCGACTTGCACATAGGTGGGCGGCAGGCCGATGAGGTTTCCCCGCAGCGGGGCATAGCCCGCTTCGGTGGTGGCGGCGTCGCCGAGGTAGTGAGCGGCGCACGCCTGCGACCACGTCCGGTTGATCACCAGATCGCGGTCCCTACTGGGTATTTCGGTGGGGTCGGACCAGGGTGCGATCAGGCCCAGAGCGGCGGGGGTGAGCTGGTGCCGTTCGATCAGTCGCTGCGCCAACGCCAGGGCCAGACCGCCGCCCGCGGAGTCGCCCGCGATGCAGATCTGCTCGGGCCGGTAGCCGACATTGCCGACCAGGTCCAAGAACGCGGCCTCGGCGTCGTCGAGACCGGCCGGGAACGGATGTTCCGGTGCCAGCCGGTAGTCCAGCGAGTACACCGCGCACGAGGTCTCCTGCGCGAGTCGAGCCACCATCGAACGGTGCGTGGCGATCGAACAGACCACGTAACCACCGCCGTGCAGGTACAAGATCGCGCCCGCTGCCCGCTCCGGCGGCACCGCGCGGGTACGCGAACCCGGAATAGCGGTGTCGGCAATGACGCGTTCAGCGGGGCGACCGCCCAGCTGCAGGTGCTGCACGACGGTGCCGTCGGGCAGCAGCTGCAGCCGGGAGAACGCATCGAGCAGCGCACGCTGCACCACGATCGGCACGCGCACGTTCAGCGTCACCCGATACAGCGGGTCGAGCACGGCACGGACGATCGGCAGCGGAATCTTGAACTCGCGCATGGTTTTTCCTGGTGTGTCAGTGGGGCATGAAGCGGCCGTTGATCACGGCCGAGATGCGGTTGTAGCCCGAGGCCAGGAAACGCACGCTCACGTCGAGTACCTTGGCCTCCCAGCCGATCAGCACGCGGGCGTGGCCCTTGCGCACACCCTCGGTGATGGTCTGCGCAGCCATCTCGGGGGAGTGAATGGCCAGGTACTTGTCGAACAGGGTGGCGGCGTTGGCGCCGTCCATGCCCTCGGCGTAGGTGGCGTTGCGGGCGACGGCGGTCTTGATGCCGCCGGGGTGCACGCAGGTGACCTTGACCGGCGCCTTGGCGACCTTCATCTCCTGGAACAGCGCCTCGGTGAAGCCGCGCACGGCGAACTTGGCCGAGTTGTAGGCCGCCTGGCCGGGCACGGTGACCAGGCCGAACAGGCTGGACACGTTGACCACGTGACCGTCGCCGGACTCGATCAGCATCGGCAGGAACGCCTTGGTGCCGTTGACGACACCCCAGAAGTCCACATCCATGATGCGTTCGATGTCTTTGAACTCGGTCTTGATCACGTCGCCGTGGTAGGCGATGCCCGCGTTGTTGTAGATCTGGTGCACGACACCGAAGTGCGCCTTCACCTGATCCGCGTACAGCAGAAACGCTTCGCGCTCAGCGACATTGAGCCGATCGGACTTGACCTGCGCGCCCAGCTTCTCGCACGAGGCCACGGTCTGGGCCAGGCCCTCGGCGTCGATATCGGACAGCGCGAGCTTGGCGCCACGGGCGGCCAGGTTCTCCGCCAGTGCCCGACCGATGCCGGAACCGGCTCCGGTGATCACGCAAACTTTGTTCGTGAAGTAAGCATCTTTGCTCACTGTGCTGCCACCACTTTCAGATCGGCGCCTGCGGCGTCCACGGTTGTCGTAGTGTAGGCCGCGGCATCGAAATGCCGTGTGAGCCTACGGAATTCGAAGGTGAAGTCCGGCCACAACGTGGTGTTGTTGCCGTGCTTGTCCAGGTACCAGCTAGCGCAGCCGCCGGTGTTCCAGACTGTCTTGCCCAGCTTTTCCTGCAGGTCGGCGTTGTAGGCCTGCTGCACGTCTTCACGCACCTCGACGGTGCGCAAACCCTTGGCGTCGATGGTGGCCAACGCATCGCTGACGTAGTTGATCTGCGATTCGATCATGTACACCATCGAGGTGTGGCCCAAACCGACGTTCGGGCCGACCAGGAAGAACATATTGGGGAAGTTCGCGATCGCCGCGCCCTTGTAGGCCTGCTGGCCGATCTGGTCGAACACCTCGGCCAGCGTGCGCCCGTCGCGCCCGACCATGGCGTTGTAGGTCGGGGAATCGGTCACGTGGAAGCCGGTGGCCACGATCAGCGCGTCGATCTCGCGCTCGGTGCCGTCCTTGGTCACGATGGACCCGGCCTTCACCTCGGCGATGCCGTCGGTGATCACGTCGACATTGTCGCGGTCCAGCGCCGGGTAGTACTCGTTGGAGATCAGCATGCGCTTGCAGCCGATCCGGTAGTTCGGGGTGACCTTCTTGCGCAGTTCGGGATCGCGGATCTCGAACTGCAGCTTGGCGCGCGACAGTCCCTCGAAGGCCTTCATCAGGATCGGGAAGCGGGTCAGGCCAACGACCTGGGTCTCCCGCGCGGCGTAGATGGCGGCGCGCGACAGACGCTGCACAGCCGGAATGTGCTTGAACGCCAACCGTTCCGGCAGCAGGTACGGGCGGTCCATGCGGGGCAGCAGCCACGGCGCGGTGCGCTGGTAGACGTCCAGGCTGGCGACTTTGCTCGCGATGGCGGGCACGATCTGGATCGACGAGGCGCCGGTGCCGATCACCGCGACGCGCTTGTCGGTCAGGTCGGCGTCGTGGTTCCAGCGGGCGGAGTGGAAGATCTCGCCCTCGAAGTCGTTGATGCCCTTGATGTCCGGCAGCGACGGCTCACACAGCGCACCGACCGCGGAGACCACGGTGTCGGCGGTGAACTCGCCCTGCGAGGTGCTGATATCCCACTGGGCGGTGTCGTTGTTCCAGCGGATGGACTGCACGTCGCAGTCGAAGATGTGGTGGTCGAGCACGTCGAAACGCTGCGCGACGCTCTTGATGTAGGCCTGGATCTCGCCCTGCTTGGAGAACGAGCGGGTCCAGTCCGGGTTCGGCGCGAACGAGTACGAGTACAGGTGCGAGGGCACGTCGCAGGCAGCACCGGGGTAGGTGTTGTCGCGCCAGGTGCCGCCGACATCGCTGCCGCGCTCGAGCACGAGGAAGTCGTCGCGACCCTGCTGACTCAGGCGAATGGCCAGGCCAAGGCCCGCGAACCCGCTGCCGACGATGATCGTCTTGGCGTGGCGGACGGCGCGGGGTTCTTCGACGACGTTGTCTGTAACCTTACGACTCATGTAATGCAGAATACGGTCTTATTGAGGCGGAGTCAACAGCTATTGAACTGTATTCAGTAGCGGCTAGGATGGCCTGTGTGACTACCAGGGAGACCAAGCGTGTGCGGCTCAGCCCGGAGGATCGTCGGCTGCAGCTGATCACTCTCGGCGCCGAAATGCTGGCCGACCGGCCGCTCGAGGACATCTCGGTGGACGACATCGCCAAGCTGGCCGGCATCTCGCGCGGGCTGCTGTTCCACTACTTCGCGTCCAAGCAGGAGTTCCACGAGGCGATCGCCCGGCACGTGAGCACCGAGTTCTACGTCGCGATCATGCCCAACCGGGAACTGTCGCTGTTCGACATGCTGCGCGACTCGATCGAACGGTTCGTCGACTACGCGTGCGAGAATTCCGCCTCCTACCGTTCGGCGCTGCGCGGACCCGCCGCCGCCACCGCCGGGCTGTCGGAATATGTGAACCAGACGCGCGCCGCCATCGCCGATCTCATCATCAGCGAACTGCCGCTGCCGCCGGTGGGCACGGAACTGGCCCGGCTGACCCTGGCCGTGCGCGGGTGGATCGCCTTCGTCGAGGAAACGATTCTCACCTGGATGGTCGAAAAGCCGATCAGCCGTGAGCAATTGGTGGATCTGCTGGTCGAGTCGTTGCCCGCGTTGGCGTTGAGTCCGGCGTTGATCGCTGCCTTGCAGGACTGATTCTCAGCTGGACTTCGGTCGGGCGCGCAGGTGGGCGCGTTCGCCCTGTTTGCCGAAAAGGCTGATGAACTCCACGGATTGCTCGTCGGCGGCGCCGAACCAGTGCGGGACATGGGTGCCGAATTCGGCGGCCTCGCCGGGGTTCATGATGAAGTCGTTGTCGCCCAGGATCAGGCGCAGGCGGCCGTTGAGGACGTACAACCACTCGTAACCCTCGTGGACCTGCGGGGTTTCGGGTCGGTTGCGCGCGCCCGGGGCGATGATCATCTTGAACGCCTGGATGCCGCCCGCGCGCTTGGTCAGCGGGAGCATGGTCATGCCGTGGCGGGTGATCGGGCGCAGGTGGATGCGCGGGTCGCCGGTGGGTGGGGCGTCGACGAGCTCGTCGAGGGTGACGCCGTGTGCCTTGGCGAGGGGGAGAAGCAGTTCGAGGGTGGGTTTGCGGTCGCCCGATTCCAGGCGCGACAGGGTGCTCACCGAGATGCCGGTTTCTTGTGAGAGGTCGGCGAGAGTGGTTCGGCGCTGTTTGCGCAGGGTGCGCAGGCGGGGGCCGACCGAGTCGAGGGTTTGGTCCAGGTCGTCCATGGTCTTCAGTTTGCCATGTCGGCAAAGAAGTTTGCCAGTATTGGATGCTCGGGGGCATGGTCGATTTCAGAAGGAGGTCGACATGAATGATTCTTACGAAGTGGTGGTGCTCGGCGGGGGAGCCGCCGGGTTGAACGCGGCGCTGATGTTGGCGCGGTCGCGGCGGTCGGTGCTGGTGATCGACGCCGGGTCGCCGCGTAATGCGCCTGCTCAGGGGGTGCACGGGTTGCTCGGCAGGGAGGGGATGTCGCCGTTGGAACTGCTCGAAGTGGGGCGGGCTGAGGTGCGGGGGTATGGCGGGCACGTGGTGTCGGGCGAGGTGGTCGCGGTCGATCGGGTCACTGAATCCACTTCGCGGGCAAGGGGATTCGATGGCAATTCCAGGGTTGCGGCGGGAGCGCGCGTCAACGGTGCGGATGTCGAGGTGACGCCGAATGGCCTCCGGGTCGACGGCGGGGGCGGTTCACTCGATGTCAGTGGGGCGGCGAACTCGGCGGACTTCCGGGTGACGCTGGCTGACGGGCGAACCGTGCGCGCCCGACGCATCCTGATCGCCACCGGCCTCGCCGACGTGCTCCCCGAGATCCCCGGACTGCGGGAACGCTGGGGCAACGAGGTGCTGCACTGCCCGTACTGCCACGGCTGGGAGGTCCGCGGTCAGCGCATCGCGGTGCTGTCGAGCGGGCCGATGTCAGTGCACCAAGCACTGCTGTTCACCCAACTCAGCGACGACATCGTCTTCCTGGCCCACACGACGTCGTTGACCCTCGAAGACACGGAAAAGCTTGCGGCCCACGGTATTCAGATCGTCGACGGTGAAGTCGTCGAAGTCCTAGCCGACGACCACCTGACCGGAATCCGACTATCCGACGGCACAATCATCGCCCGAGACGCCCTGGTGGTGGCCCCCCGTATGAACACCCGCGCCACCTTCCTGACAGACCTCGGCCTCACCCCCGAACCCCACCCCGCAGGCATCGGCGACCACATCCCCGCCGACCCCGTCGGCCGCACCACGACCCCCGGCGTCTGGATCGCAGGCAACGCCACCGACCCCACCGCCCAAGTCGGCGCCGCCGCAGCGGCCGGAGCGATGGCCGGTGCGCAAATCAACGCGGAGTTGGTCATGGTCGACACCGCCACCGCAGTCGCCGAACGCGCGGCCGGAACACGGGTCTGATCCGGGCCGGCATTTTCACGCACTTCGCGCCGATCCAGTCAGAAAACTGACTGCACGAAGGCGTATTGCGTGAAAATGCCGGTGGTTCAGGGCTGATCGGGCAAGGGTGCGTCCGCCGGGAACCTGCGGACGACCTCGATCTCGCCGACTATGTTGCGGTTGAACTCGTCGAGATCTTCTGCGGGGATCCAGTATTCGAGGATGTCGCGGCCCCCGGCTTGTTGCACGTCGTAGTTGTCGAGGTAGTCGGTTCGGACTTCGAAGCGGGTGACGTAGCCGGCGCCGGACGCGGGCACATTCCAATCGCGAGCTATCAGGACCGCGTAGGCCTCGTTGAGAACCGGGTAGAAGATCGGCTGGTCGGGCAGCCGCGGCGGCCACGCTCGCCACCCGGACTCGGCCACCAGTGCTAGCTCGGCGGGGCCGGTGGGGCGCCACAGGGTGGTTGATTGCATGCGGGCACCGTAGTCGGATTCCGTAGTCGGGGGCCAGCGGATTTCACGGGTGGCCGATGTGGGGCGGAGGGGTGGCGATCGAGCTCGAGGGGCGGGTCGGTGGATTTTTCGGCAAGATGGGCGCTGTTCGTGGTGGAAGTCGGGGCGTGCTGTTCGTGGGCGGGCTGGCTAGCTGTGTGGTGATCGAATCGGAGAATCCAGTGTCAGAACAGAGTTCGGTGTTGTCGATCGGCCTGCACCCCGGTGCTGTGGACTACACCAACTATCCCAACCTCGATGAAGTCACGCTGACCGCACGTATCGAGGCGGGCGAATCTGCCTTGCGGGCAGCGGGATTCGACTTCGTGTCCTGCTTGGTTCCCACCGACCCCGACGCGGCTGAGGCGAAGCTTCGTGAGTGTGCGGCGGGTGGTGTGTTCCGGGTTGCGATGATCGGGGCGGGGGTGCGGATGGCGGCCGAACACACGTTGCTGTTCGAGCGGTTGATCAATGTTGCCGCCGATATCGCGCCTGGAATTCGGTTCTGCTTCAACACTTCTCCGGAGACCACGATCGACGCGCTGCGTCGGTGGGTGTAGCGGGCGGCTACTTGTGACCGCTGCCGTGGTCGTGGGTGCAGGTGTCGGTGCGGCGGCCGTCGGCGGAGGCTTGGCCTGCGCCGTGGCCTTCCAGTGCCGCGAAGGGGCCGCATTCGTGGGGGGCGATCCAGACGTGGACCATCGGGTTTCCTGAGCCGGGGTTGACGGAGTTGGGTGGGCAGTTGCCCTGGTCGTCTAGTACGCCGGCGACGACGGGGCCGTTGTCGCCCATTTTCCAGCACAGGTTTTCGTGGACGTGCCATTGCATCAGCGAGCCGCCGAAATCGACGAGGGTGGGGTCGTCGATCTTCTTGCCGTTGGCGATGTACATGGCGGAGACCAGGGTGCGGTTGGGGCCGTCTACCCGGTAGACGAGTGATTCGGGGTGGGCGGGGTCGAGGAAGTTGTTGTCGCGGATGTAGCTCATGTTGATGTAGTGCTCGTAGCCGGTGGCGGAGTCGCCGATCGAGCGGAAGCCCAGTGCGGCAACGGAATTCACGTCGGCGAAGGCGGGTAGGCCGTCGAGGGTGCTGCGTACCAGGTTGGTGGCGCGGGCCTGTTGTTCGGCGGTGACGCCGGAGACGCCGGAGAGATCGATCGGTTTGGTGGGATCCCAGGGGCGGGGCCAGTTGGCAGCGTCGGCGTGCGCGTGATCGTCGCCTGCGGCATGTGCGTGATCGTCGGTGTCGCCATGACTGTGAACATGGCCGACGCCGTTGAGCATCGCCGCCAACGCGAGCACGCCAACGGCGGCCGCCGCGATCCCCGACCGCATCGGCGGCAGGGTCGCGGTCGGCCGAACGAGGCCGATCACCGCGGCAACAGCGGCCAGCGCGCCCAACCCTGCACAGACGGTGTCAGCCACTTGCGGTGCCTCGGCGGTCAACCCGGCGATCCACGGCACGTCGGCGAACCGCGTGAACGCCCACATCCCGGCCGCGAACGCATTCGCCGCCAGCATCGAGGTCACCACGATCTTGCGTTCGCTGAGCAACACCGCCAGCCCCGTCGCGCACTGGATCGCCGCGAGCACCACCATCAACCGCGCCAATGTCGCATGTTCGGTGTGCATTCCCGCCGCCATGAAGTGCACAGCGCCCGCCCCTACCGACGAGATCCCGCCCAGCAGCAGGAATCCGTTACGCCCGTTCGTCATGCCCGGACAGTACTTGGATTCGCTGAGGCACCGTTGCCGCCTGGATAAGAGAACTCTGTGACCCACATCTCGCGCTACTCGTAGATGTCGCGACGGTGCCCTGCGGTGACTACGAGGATGACAAGCTTGCCGTCGTCCACTTCGTAGACGAGTCGGTAGTTGCCGACTCGAAGGCGGAACCCTGGGCGTCCGGTCAGTGCCTTGACGTCCACGCCTTCGCGCCGGTAGGGGTCGTCTCCCAGTAGCGTCAATGCGGTCAGCAGTCGAATGGCGTCGTATTGCGGGATGGAGCGTAGGGCCCGGCGGGCGGCAGGAGTCCAGCAGAACTCGTATTTCACGCCGCGCCTTCGTGGCCGTTGGCGAGAATGTCGTCCATCATCTGGCCGAGCGTGATGTTGGCAGGCTCGCCGCCCTCCGCGAGTGCGGCATCGGCCATTCGGCCCAGTTGCTCGTCTTCCCATTCCTCGAGCTTCGCGAGCATGAACAGGGGAATCACTGCGGCGGCGGGCTCGCCGGCGCGAGTGATCACAGTGACGTGGCCGTCCTGGGCCGCAGCGCTCACGACCGCAGGCAATTGGGCGCGAGCGTCCCGAATGCTGAGCTGATCATCCATCATTCCAGTGTACACCGATATGTGTACGCCTGGCACGGTGCTTTGCCGATGAACAGCGAACGCCGGGTGGATCGTGATGATCCACCCGGCGTCCACCGTTGTGCGAGAAGAACTTACGTGGTCGGCTCGAAAGCCTCGCCGATGATCTCGGCCTGTTCCACGGCGTGCACCTTCGACGAACCCGAGGACGGGGCCGACATGGCGCGGCGCGAGATGCGACGCAGTCGGCCCAGGCGCTCGGGCAGTACCTCGGGCAGGTTGAGGCCGAAGAAGGGCCAGGCGCCCTGGTTGGCGGGTTCTTCCTGGACCCAGGCGATGTCGGTCGCGTTGGGGTACTTGGCCAGTGCCTCGTTGAGGCGGTACGTCGGGATCGGGTAGAGCTGTTCGATCCGGACGATGGCCACGTCTTCGCGCTTGTGCTTGGCCTTCTCCGCAGCGAGCTCGTAGTAGAGCTTGCCCGAGGTCAGCAGGATGCGCTTGACCTTGGCGGTGTCGCCGACGCCCGATTCGTAGGTGGGCTCGTCGAACACCGAACGGAACTTCGACTCGGTGAAGTCCTTCACGTCGGACACCACGGCCTTGTTGCGCAGCATCGACTTCGGAGTGAAGACGATCAGCGGACGACGGATCCCGTCCAGTGCGTGGCGGCGCAGCAGGTGGAAGTAGTTCGCCGGGGTGGACGGCACCGCCACGGTCATCGAACCCTCGGCGCACAGCTGCAGGAACCGCTCGATACGACCGGAGGTGTGGTCGGGACCCTGACCCTCGTGGCCGTGCGGCAGCAGCAGCACCACGTCGGAGAGCTGGCCCCACTTGGCCTCACCGGAGGAGATGAACTCGTCGATGATCGACTGCGCGCCGTTGACGAAATCACCGAACTGCGCTTCCCACAACACCAGCGCGTTGGGGTTGCCCAGCGAGTAGCCGTATTCGAAACCGACAGCGGCGTATTCGCTCAGCGCGGAGTCGTGCACCGCGAACCAACCCGGCTTGTCGGAGCCGATGTTGTGCAGCGGGGTGTACTCCTGCGCGTTGACCCGGTCGATGATCACCGAGTGGCGCTGGGTGAACGTGCCGCGACGCGAATCCTGACCGGTCAGGCGCACATCGTGGCCCTGGTCGATCAGCGAACCGAAGGCCAGCAGTTCGGCGAAGGCCCAGTCGACCTTGCCCTCGTAGGCCATCTCGCGACGCTTCTCCAGCACCGGCTTCACGCGCGGGTGCACGTTGAAACCGTCGGGAGTGTTCAGGAACGCGTCACCGATGCGCTGCAGCACCGATTTGTCGACCGCGGTGACCACGGTGGCGGGCACCTTCTGGTCGTCCTCGACGGACTCCGACGGCTCCGGAACGTACTTCTCCAGCTCGCGGACCTCGTTGAACACGCGCTCCAGCTGACCCTGGTAGTCGCGCAGCGCGTCCTCGGCCTCCTTCATGGAGATGTCGCCACGGCCGATCAGCGATTCGGTGTACGCCTTACGCACCGAACGCTTGGTGTCGATGATGTCGTACATCTCCGGCTGGGTCATCGAGGGATCGTCACCCTCGTTGTGCCCGCGGCGGCGGTAGCAGACCAGGTCGATGACCACGTCCTTGCGGAACTTCTGGCGGAAGTCGACCGCGAGACGCGCGACCCAGTCGCAAGCTTCGGGGTCGTCACCGTTGACATGGAAGATCGGCGCGCCGATGAACTTCGCGATGTCGGTGGAGTACTCGGTGGAGCGGCTGTTCTCGGGCGCGGTGGTGAAGCCGATCTGGTTGTTCACCACGATGTGGATGGTGCCGCCGACTCGGTAACCGCGCAGGCCACCCAGGTTCAGCGTCTCCGCGACCACACCCTGACCGGCGAACGCCGCGTCACCGTGCAGCATCAACGGCATGACGGAGAAACCGTCGGGGCCGTCGCCCTTGTTCAGCAGGTCCTGCTTGGCGCGCACCAGACCCTCGAGCACCGGGTCCACCGCCTCGAGGTGCGAGGGGTTGGCGGTGAGCGAGACCGCGATCTCGTTGTCGCCGAACATCTGCAGGTACTGGCCGTGCGCACCGAGGTGGTACTTCACGTCGCCGGAGCCGTGGGTGGCCGCCGGGTTCATGTTGCCTTCGAACTCGGTGAAGATCTTCGAGTACGGCTTGCCCACGATGTTGGCCAGCACGTTGAGGCGACCGCGGTGCGGCATGCCGATGATGACTTCGTCCATGGCGTACTCGGCGCACTGGTCGATGGTGGCGTCCATCATCGGGATGACGGCTTCGGCGCCTTCGAGCGAGAACCGCTTCTGGCCCACGTACTTGGTCTGCAGGAAGGTCTCGAACGCCTCGGCGGCATTGAGCCGGTTCAGGATGTACTTCTGTTGCGCGACAGTGGGTTTGACGTGCTTCTGCTCGACCCGATCCTGGATCCACTTCAGCTGATCGGTTTCCAGGATGTGGGTGTACTCCACGCCGACGTGGCGGCAGTACGCATCGCGCAGGATCGACAGCACGTCGCGCAGCTTCATCCGCTCCTGGCCGTGGAAACCGCCCACGTCGAAGGTGCGGTCCAGGTCCCACAGGGTGAGGCCGTGCTGGGTGACGTCGAGGTCGGGGTGGCTGCGGAACTTGTCCTTGACCAGACGCAGCGGATCGGTGTCGGCCATCAGGTGCCCGCGGTTGCGGTAGGCCGCGATCATCTCGAGCACGCGCGCGCTCTTGTCGACGCCGCGCGCGCTGATGTCCTTGCGCCAGCGGATCGGCTCGTACGGCACGCCGAGACCGTGGAAGATCTCGTCGTAGAACTCGTCGGAGATCAGCAGGTTGTGGATGGTGCGCAGGAAATCGCCGGACTCGCCACCCTGAATGATGCGGTGGTCGTAGGTCGAGGTCAGCGTCATCAGCTTGCCGACGCCGATATCGGCGATCCGCTCATCGCTCATGCCCTGGAACTCGGCCGGGAACTCCATCGCGCCGGCGCCGATGATCGCGCCCTGGCCCGGCATCAGCCGCGGCACCGAGTGCACGGTGCCGATGGTGCCGGGGTTGGTGAGCGAGATGGTGACACCGGCGAAGTCGGCGGCACCGAGCTTGCCCTCGCGAGCGCGACGCACCACGTCCTCATAGGCCGCGTGGAACTGACCGAAGCTCATGTCTTCGGTTTCCTTGATCGCGGCCACGACCAGCGAACGGTTGCCGTCCTTGCCCTGCAGGTCGATCGCCAGGCCCAGGTTGGTGTGGGCCGGGGTGACCGAGTTGGGTTTGCCGTCGATCTCGGCGAAGTGGCGGTTCATGTTCGGGAACGCCTTGATCGCCTGCACGATCGCGTACCCCAGCAGGTGGGTGAACGAGATCTTGCCGCCGCGCGTACGCGCGAGATGGTTGTTGATCACCAGGCGGTTGTCGATCATCAGCTTGGCCGGGATCGCACGCACCGACGTCGCGGTGGGGATCGTCAGCGAGGCCGACATGTTCTTGGCGATGGCGGCGGCGGGGCCGCGCAGCACCTTGTTCTCCGGGCCGGCGGCCGCGGCCTTGGGCGCGGTGGTGGCCGGTGCGTTCGACACCGGTGCAGGTGTGGTCTGCGGTGCGCGCACGGTCGTCGGCGCGGGTGCCGCCGGTGCCGGTGCGGGCTTCGGCGGTGCCGTGGCTACTGCCGCCTTGGGGGCGGGAGCTGCGGCTTTCGGTGCAAGTGCGGCCGCGGGAGGCGCGGCTGCTGCGGGAGCTGAGGCGGTGGCGGGCGCCTGGCTGTTACCGGATTCGGTGGCTTCCGGGGTGTAATCCGCGAGGAACTCGTGCCAACTCGCGTCGACCGAGGATGGGTCCTGTTTGAACTTCTGATACATCTCGTCGACTAGCCACTGGTTCTGTCCGAACTGGGAAGTTGAGCTGCTCACAGCTGGTGTTCGCCTCATTTCGTTCTTCGCGCTGCGACGTTTGTGACGTGCCCGGCAGGGGTATCAGCCATGTCTGCCGATGCGCCCGCACCGAGCATATGCCCCGCGGCTGACAGGCGTCGCTACCGGTCTTGGGTCGACACTATGCCCTTGGCCTCCATCCCCGCCGCCCAGAGTCGGCAGTAGTGCCCGTTACGGCCCAACAGTTCACTCGGAGGGCCGAATTCCACGATACGGCCGTTGTCGACCACAGCGACCAGATCGGCGCGCGCGGCGGTGGACAGCCGGTGCGCGACGACCACGGTGGTGCGGCCTCGGGCCAGCGATCGGCTCGCTACCAGCACCGACGCCTCGGTTTCGGGGTCGAGGGTGGAGGTGGCCTCGTCCAACAGCAGTAGGTCGGGGTCGACCAGTTCGGCCCGGGCCAGCGCGATCAATTGACGTTGTCCCGCCGATAATCCGCGGCCGCGTTCGCCGACCGGATGGGCCATTTTTCGGGGTAAACCGTTGATCATTTCCGCCGCACCGACGTTGTCGGCGGCCAGTTCGATGTCCACCGATGTGGCCGATGTTTGCCCGAATGCAATGTTGCTGGCCACGTCGCCGGTGAACAAGTGAACTTCTTGCGGCACTATTCCCAACCGCGTTCGGTAGTCGGTGAGCACAAATTTACGTAAATCGACACCGTCGACCAGGATCGCGCCCGCCGCCGGGTCGGGTGGCAGGTCGTACAGGCGGGCGAGCAGTTTCACGATGGTGGATTTGCCCGCGCCGGTCGGGCCGACCAGGGCCAGGGTCGCGCCCGCGGGGACCGAGAAGGACACGCCGTCCAGGGCCGGCGTGCTCGCGCCGGGGTACTGGAAGTGGACGTCGTCGAACACGATCTCGCCGCGCAGGCGGTCGACTCGGCGCGCGTCGGGCGGGTCGGCGGCGATCGAGGACTCGGTGCGCAGCAGGTCGCCGATGCGGCGCAGGCCGACTCTGGCCTGCTGGTAGCCGTCGAAGACCTGGGACAGATCTTGGATCGGGCTGAACAGCAGGCCGAGGTAGAGCACGAAGGCGACCAGTGTTCCGGTGGTCGTGCGGCCGTCGGCCACCGCGTTCGCGCCGAGGTAGACCACCAGGGCCAGCGCCAGGTCCGCCCACGCGAGGCCGAAGGAGAAGTAGCCCGCGATCGCGCGTTGGGCGCGGATGCGGGCGTCGCGGTAGCGGTGTGAGTATTCGGCGAAGCGGCGCGCGGCGGTGGGTTCGTTGCGGGCGGCTTGCACGGCGCGCAGGCCCGCGATGTTCTCCTGGAAGCCCGCGTTGACCGCGGAGACGCGTTCGCGCGAGACGGTGTACGCGGCCGAGGACACGCGTCGGAAGGCCAGGGTGGCCAGCACCATGGGCGCCACGGCGATGAGCACGACCACGGCAAGTCCGGTGTCGATGAAGAACAGGCCGATGGCGACGCCGATCAGGGTGATCAGGGCGACCAGGCCGGTGGCGACGCCGGTTTGCAGGAACGTCGACAGTGCGTCGACGTCGGTGGTCATTCTGGTCATGATGCGGCCGGACAGTTCGCGTTCGTAGAAGTCCAGGCCAAGGCGTTGCAGTTGGGCGTAGCTGCGCACGCGCAGGCCGAACAGCACGCGTTCGCCGCTGCGCGCGGTGAGTACGGTGACCGCGGCACCGACCGCCAATCCGGCCAGGACCAGGGCGATCCCGATCACGGCCGAGAGGACGAGTGCGTTGTCGTCGCCCGCGGTGACGCCGGTGTCGATGGCGTAGCGCACCAGCGGTGGGAAGGCGATGGCCAGCAGTGCGTCGACGGCGAGCAGCAGCACGACCACGCAGACCAGGCCGCGCACCGGGCGCAGCAGTGCGCGCAGGCCGAAGTCTGGTTGGGGTGCGCGCAGGTCACCGGGCAGGTCGGGCTCTTCGGTGGCGGGAGGTAAGGCGTCGACGGCGGCGCGCAGTTCCGGTGTTTCGCTGAGATCGTTCGACGCCGACGACATCGAATGCGGTTTTCCGACGTCGCCGCGAGGTGTGGTCATCGAGGTCGTTGTCGGCACGGTCGAACCGGTGGGCGCGGGCAGTCGGATGACCCGATCCGCTTGGGCCAGTGTGGATTCGCGGTGGGCCAGGATCAGGGTGGTGCGTCCGCCGGGGTCGGGCAGGCGGCGGAAGATCTCGGCCTCGGTCACGGCGTCGACCGCGGAGGTGGCATCGTCGAGGACCAGCACGCGGGGCCGGGTGAGCAGCACTCTGGCCAGGGCGATGCGCTGACGTTGGCCTCCCGACAGCGTCAGGCCGCGTTCGCCGATGACGGTGTCGTAGCCCTCGGGCAGTGCCTCGATGAACTCGTCCGCGGCGGCGGCCTTCGCGGCTTCGGCGATCTCGGCATCGGTGGCGTCGGGTCGGCCCAGGGCGATATTGGCGGCGATGGTGTCGGAGAACAGGAACGGATCGTCGAACACGACACCGACCGCGCCGCGCAGTTCGTCGGCGCGCAGGTCGGCCAGGTCGACGCGGGTGCCGTCGGTGCTCACGAGGGTGATCCGGCCCGAGTCGGGTGCGTAGAAACGGGGCAGCAGCAGCGAGAGAGTGGATTTTCCCGAGCCGGCCGGGCCGATCACCGCGACCGTTTCACCGGGTGCGACGGTGAGATCCAACTCCTGCAACACCGGTTGATCAGCATCGAAACCGAAACTCACAGAACCGAATTCGATCCCGAGCGGTCCGGCCGGCAGTGCGACGGGGTCCGCCGGATCCACCAGCACCGGCGCCGCGTCGATCACTCCGAAAACCCGATCGACCGCCGCTTTGGTGAGCTGGCCCATGATCACCACCGAGGTGATCGTGCGCGCCGACGACGTCATGGTGGCCAGGTACGCGGTGAACGCGAGGAAGGTCCCGATGCCGATCGCCCCGTGCGAGGCCAGCACGCCGCCGACGATGATCACCGCGACCAGCCCGGCCTGCGGCAGCGCCGACACCAGCGGCGCGAACCTGGCATTGATCCGCGCGGCCCGCATCCGTTCGGCGAACAGCAGTCGGCCGTGGTCCTCGAGGATGTCGACCATGCGGGCTTCCTGCCCGAACCCCTTCACCACGCGCACACCGGTCACGGTCTGCTCGACATGTTCGGCCAGATCGGCCGCGCGCTGTTGCGCCGACCAGGTCGCCGCGTAGAGCCGGGGCCGCATCCGCCACACGATCACCGCCATCGCGGGCGCCACCAGCAGCGCGGCCAACGCCAGCGGCGGGCTCAACCACACCATCACCACCGCCGACAGCACGAACTGCAGTACCGCGAGGCCCGACCACGGCACCATCGCCAGCAGCCCCTGCACCAGTTGTAGGTCGGTGATCGACCGTGACACCACCTGCCCGGTGCGGATCGCGTCCTGGCCCGCACCGTCGAGCCGTTGCAGCGCTGCCAACAGCGAAAGGCGAAGGCCGTGTTGCACTTCCAACGACAGCTTGCCCGCCCACAGCCTGCGCGCGAAGGTGACAACGAACCTGGTCACGGCCAGTACCGCCAGCAATGCGGCGGCGGTGCCGATCACCGAGGTATCGCCGACCTGCGCCGCGTCGACCGCGCGTTTGGTGGCCAGCGGTGCGGCGATCGACACGGCGGCACCGGCCAGCACCGAGACCGCGATGCCCGCGAGCAGCCGGGGGTGTTCCAGGCACAGGCGCCACAGCCTGCGAATCCACCCCGAAGAACCCGCGGCGGCAGGCATTACAGGTCTCGGTTGCGCAGATCCCACCAGCCCGCGGCGCCCACGGCCGCGGTCCACAGCAGCAGGATCACCAGTGCCGCCGGGGTCGGTGCGAAGACCTCGGCCTCGTCGAAGGAACCGGCGCTGACTCCGGCCACCGTCGCCGACACGGGCAGCAACGCGGCCATCCAGCCGGCCCCGAAACCCTTGGCCACCACCCACATCAACGGTTCAAGCACGAACGCCCAGCCCAGTAGCAACCACACCGCGCCGCTGAAAGTGCGTAACAGCAGCCCGATTCCGGCGCCGAGCACCGCCCAGCACATGGCCACCAGCAGCCCGGCGCCCAGCACCTCGAACAGCCGCCAGCCCAGCTCGAACTTCCCGCGCGCCGCGATCAACAGCACCCCGAGACTCACCAGTTCCGCGGCCAGCGCCAGCGCGAACGCGTAGGCCGCGACGGCCACGTACTTCGCGGTGACCAGGCGGTCGCGGTCGGGCGCGAACAGCACGGTCAGCGCCATGGTCTTGTGCCGGTACTCGCCACCGGTCGAGGCGATGCCCAGCAGCGCGGACACGACGAAGACCGCGAGCATCCCCACGTAGAGGCCGATGGTCGCGGCGCCGGTGGCGGGCTGGCCCTTCGGGTCGGCGGGGCCGGACATGGTCGCGGTGATCAGCGTCGCGACCAGCGCGATCGCGATCGGCGCGGCCAGCAGCAACCGGGTCTGCCGCAGGGCGACGACCTTGCGCGCCTCGGTGTCGATACCGGGAACCAGATCGGCGGGGATCACGGAGGTGGTGGTCATCGGGGCGTCCCATACGAGGTCGGTGCGGGGGCGTACGTGGGCGGATTCGGCGTCGCCACGGTCTGCCGGTGGCGGCGCGGCTTGGTCAGCGAGGCCAGCACCCGGTCGGGGTGGATGGGGTCGGCGGCGATATTGCCGATGCGGACCTGCGCGTCCGCGGCGATCGCGCGGATGGTTGCCTCGTCGGCTTCGGCGACGGCCAGGCGGCCGTCGGGTCGCATGACGGCGTCGGTGAAGCCGCGCGCGGCCAGTGCCGTGGCCAGCGCGATGGAGGGGGAGGAGGCGATCACGAGGCGGTCGGGATGGCCGCGGCGCAGTTTGGCCGGGGTGCCCTGCCACACGACCGTGCCCTCACTGAGCACCACGAGTTGATCGGCGCCGGCCACCACATCGGCCAGCGCGTCCGAACTCACCAGCACGGTGCCGCCGCGGTTCGCGTGGCGGCGCAGCAGGTCGTGCAGGGCGCCGCGTTCGATGCCGTTGGCGCCGGCGAACAGATCGTCGAGCACCAGCAGTGGGGGATCGGCCAGCAAGGCCATCGCCAGCGCCAACCGCGTCTGCTGACCCGGACTCAGTTGGGCGACAACAGTTTCGGAGGCGGCGGTCAGGCCGGTCTCGTCGAGCACGGCACCCACCCGACGGCGCGACACTCCCGCGACCGGCGCGTAACACCACAGCTGATCGCGCACCGTGCGCGCGGGATGCAGCCCCCGCGGACTCAGCATCGCCCCGATCGCGGCGGGACCTCGCGCGGGCACCTCGATGCGGCCTGTGGTCGGCTGCTGCAGCCCGGCCACCATCCGCAACACCGTGGACTTGCCCGCCCCCGCGGGCCCGACCAGCGCGGTCACCGAACCCTTCGGGACCGCGAAGTCGATGTCGTGGACCGCGCTGACCTGGGCGAACTGTTTGCCCACGCCACGCACGAGCACGGCGTCGCTCACTTCTTGTTCGCCTTGCTCGTGCCGATCGCGGGCAGCGGATCGGCGTCGATCACGTTGTGCAGCGGCGTCGGGAACATCGCGGGCGCGGGCCCGAAAGCCTTGTGCGCGTTCTCGATTGTCACCTTGCCCAGCGCCCGGTTACCCGCGCCACCGATGGCGGCACCGATCCCGGCGGGCAGCACCTTGCCCGCCATCAACGCCACCCGCTTGGTGATGAACCTCTTCATGAACTGTTGCAGCAGTTTGCTGTTGATCGCGCCGAGGCCGGGAACATTGACCGCCAGCGCACTCGCCCAATTCTTCGACTGGCTGCTCAGCCCCTTCTGCACGATCGCCATACCGGCGTCGCCGAGCACCACCGCGAGCACCAACGCGCGCCGGGCTTCCTTGTCCTCGGGCTCGATGCCGTGCACCGCGGCCTGAGCCAGCGTGAACAGGGCCGAAGCCTCCATGAAGAACACGGTTTCCGCGCTGACCGCCCCCAGCGCCGCGATGGTGCCGATACCGGGCACCGCCGCGGTGGCGCCGACCGCCGCGCCGCTACCGGTGACCGCGAGCAGGTACTGCTTCTCCAACCGGGTCACGATCTGGGCCGGAGTCTCCCCGGGATGACGCTCACGCAGGTACTCGACATAGCGACGCACCGCGGGTGCCTGCAGCTTGGACCCGGTGTCGAGCACATCGACCACGGCTTTTTCGATCGCGTTCTTGAACACGGCGTCGTCCTCCTCTTCGCCCCAACGAGTCGAACCTTAGGGCACTTCCGCGCCCCGCAGCTCATCATGCCAACGACCACCGACAGGCCACGGTTCCGCGCGGGTTCTACGCTGACCCGATGAGCGAAACCAAGCCCACCCGACTGTCGCGCGAGTTCACCGAAGGCGGTGCCGAGGTTGCCACGATCACCATCGATCACCCGCCGCTGAACCTGTTCGATCGCGAACTCATCGACGCGTTGATCGCCGATATCGCCGCGGTGAGCGCACAGCCCCCGCGCGCGCTGCTGATCAGGGCCGAGGGCAAGGTCGTGTCGGGTGGTGTCGACGTGAACATCTTCGACGGGCTCACCGTCGAGCAGGGCGCGCAGCTGTGGCGTGAGCTGTTCGAGCAGATCATCCATCCGCTGGAAGCGCTGCCGTGCCCGGTGGTGTTCGCCGCGCACGGGCTCACGCTGACCGCCGCGTTCGAGATGTCGCTTGCGTGCGACATCAGTCTGGCCGCGCCGAAGGCGAAGTTCGGGTTGGTGGAGACCGTGGTCGGGCTGACGCCGTCGATGGGCGGGCCGCAGCGACTGGCCGAGCGGGCCGGGTCGGGGCGGGCCCGCGAATTCGTGATGACCGGCGACCTCTACAGCGCCGCGACGATGGCCGAGTGGGGCGTGGTGAACGCGATCCACGACGACCTCGACACCGCCGCGCACGCACTGGTCACCCGCCTGGCCGACGGGCCCACCCGCGCCCACGCCGCGACCAAGCAGATCATCGAGGCATGGCGTTCCGGCGGTGTGGCACACGCGGATTCGGTGACCTCGGAAATCTCCGGCGAACTGTTCGGCACCGCGGACCTGCGCGGCGCGGTCCGCAGCTTCCTCGAGGTCGGCCCGGGCAAGGCGACCTATCGCGGCGAATGAGCGACGCCGAGTGCCTGACAGTGGTGTGATCCACGTCATATAGTTGCAGAGCGGCTGTATCGACGTACGGAGGTCCGGATGGGTCATGGCGAGCACGAACCCGGCGCCACTGTCATCGAGTTCCCCGCCACGGCCTCCCAGCTGCGGCGGGGCACCGACGGCGTGCTGCGCTACGGCGACCTGAGCCCGGCCCTGACCGAACTCCTCGACCTGCGCGTGCACTCGTTCTCGAACCGGGAAGCGATCGTGGAAGTCGGCGGCCCGCGCCTGACCTACCGCGAACTGTGGCACAGCGCCTCCCGGATCGCGGGCGGACTGCAGGACCACGGCATCGGGTACGGCGATCGCGTCGCGGTGCACATGCCGACCAGTGCGCGCTGGGTGCAGGCGTTTCTGGGCGCGCTGCTGTCGGGCGCGGTGCCGGTGCTGATTCCCGATGCGCTGCCCGCCGCGATCGCGCACCGCGTAATCGCCGACAGCAGAGCGGATTTCGTGCTCGGACCCGATGGCGCGTTACCCGACAGCACCGCCTACATCGATGACGGTGCGGCACTGGCCGACCCGGCCCTGCTCTGCTACACCGGTGCCCGGCAGGCGATGCCCGCCGGTGTCGAGCTGACCAACGAGAACCTGCTGTCCGCGGTGTCGTCGGTGGTCGGCGCGCTCGGACTGCCCGCCGACGGGTTGCGCAATCTGGTGCTGCTGCCGTTGGCGCACGCCAGTGGCTATGTCGACCAACTGCTGCCCACCTTCGCCGTCGGCGGCACGGTCGTGCTCGCGCCGGGGGCTCGCCGGATTGCCGACGTGCTGGTCAGCGAACGAATCGACACCATCTCGGCCACCCCGCGGATCTTCGCCGGGTTGGTCCCCGAACTCGGCGCGCGCCGTTCCGGCCTCGGCGTGCGGCGGATCAGCAAGGCCTGCCACCGCTCCGAACGTGCCGCTGCCGCCGCGCCCGAAGCCTTGGCCAACGCCCTGTGCGCGCTGTTCCCCGAAGCCAGACAGTGGTCGGTCTGGGGCGCCACCGAGACCAGCGGAATCGGCCTGATGGTCGATGACACCGAACTCCCCGACAGCGAATCGGCCCTCGGATTCGCCTTCGGCGGAACAGAATTGGCGCTGTCGGGTCCGCAGGCACCCGCCGGTCGCGGCGAATTGCTGTGTCGCGGACCCAATGTCAGCCGCCGCTACTGGAACGACCCCGACGCCTGCACCGCACGATTCAGCGGAAGCTGGTTCCACACCGGCGATTTCGTCAGCATCGACGCGAACGGGCTGGTTCGCAGTGACGCCGGGTGAGCGGACTGCGAACCGGTGACTGTCAGACCAGCCGCGTCCGCAGCACGTCACGCAGGTCGCCGGTGAGGCCCACAGTGGCGAAGTAGTTCTCGATATCGCCGTACTTCTCGGCGACGGTGGCGTCGGCGGTGCGCAGGTACTCCTCGCGGACACCGAGCAGGTCGTCCGACAGGGCTTCGCCGTTGCCGATCTTCGGTTCGAGCAGGATGCGCAACGGTTCCACCGCGGCGTTGCTGGCCAGGAAGTCGGCGTACACGTCCTCTTCGGTGACGCCGATCGCGCGCAGCACAGTGGCCACGGCCCAGCCGGTGCGGTCTTTGCCCGCCGCGCAGTGGACCAGCACGGCGCCGTCGCCGCGCACGATCGAGCCGGCCAGTTCGGCGATCGCGGTGTGCGCTTCGGGCAGCGTCGGAAATGCCCGGTAGACCTCGATCATGTGCTCGAAGGCCGACACCGTCTGCGCCTCGTGCGGCGGCGCTTCTTCCATGCGCGAATCGAACGGGGTGATGTGCAGGCGCACGTCGTCGGGCAGGGTGTCGTGGCCGATGTGGTCGATCTCGACGATTCCTCGCAAATCGTGCACATCGGTGACTCCCCATTCCCGCAGCGTGGCGTGGCCCTGGTCGTCGAGGCCGCTCAGTTGCGCCGAGCGCAGCAGCACGCCGGGGCGAACGGTGGTGCCGTCGGCGGTGCGCAGGCCGCCCACATCGCGGAAATTGAAGGTGCCGCTGAGAGCGAACTGGTCGGCAGAAGGCGAAAGAGTCACCCGATCAGGTTATCGGCGAGTCCGCCGCGGGTGCCACGGAGTTCGCGGATCGGCCATCGACTGTGCGATGTCCGTTACAAGCGGGGTCACTGTGCCGTCGCACACACCCCTCGAAGCCCGACAGCGCTCCCTTGTACAATTGACCAGATGCGCGGATATCGGCGCGGGGGTGTCGGATATCCAGGAATGCGGCAAATTGAGGCCGGACGGTCGGTTTTTCAAAAGGTCACATTCGGAGAACAAAACAAACTTTCAGTCTGAAAAGGATGGCTGAACCAGTTCGTGAATCCTGAAAATCTTCTAAGATCGAGCTCGGTGACCACCAAGCTCGCATCGCCGCGGGCAGCGAATTTTGTTGCCGAGGAGTCGTCGTTGAGCGCCAGCCGTGAACTTACCGAATTTTCGCTACGGCCTGCCGTATGTGATGCCGTCGAACAAGCCGCCGCCAGCTCGGATGCCACGGGCGTTCGGGCGCTGCGGATATTCCTCCATGCCGGCCTCAGCACCTACTGGCCGCTGGTGAAAGCCGCGCCGGAACGCCGCATAGCCGGTTACGAGGCCGCGCTGCGGACCTTACGTGAGCGCTGGACGCCCAACGGCGAGACCATCGGCGACCCGACCGCGGTCGCGATGTTCCGCGAAATGGACCAGGAGGCCACGGACTTCCTCGGCATGTGCGCGCGCCTGTCGGGCACGCAGTGGCTCGAGCCGGTCGACTCGGTGGCGGGTTACCTGGTCTCGGTGTTCCACGGCTCGGTGCTGCGCTGGCTCGCCGACGGCAACGACGAGACCATTCTCGTGGTCATCGACGACCTGGTGGGCTGCCTGACGTTGAAGGCTGTCGAAAGCTGACCGCAAGTGCTGGACGACTGACCAAATAGGTGGTTCAGTAGTCGAGTGACCCAGATGACCTCGCTGCACCAGCTGCACGCGGCGACCGCCGAACTCGACCCGCCGCTGGCCGCCGTCGACCTGACCGCCCTTGACCGCAACGCCGCCGACCTGGTGCGCCGCGCGAACGGCGTCGCGGTGCGCGTGGCCAGCAAATCGGTGCGCTGCCGCGCCGTGCTCGAGCGCGTGCTCGGCGACGGCCTCACCGCCAAAGAGGGCTTCGCCGGAATCATGGCGTACTCGTTGCGCGAGGCGATCTGGCTGGTGCGCCTCGGTGCGCGCGACGTGCTGCTTGGCTACCCGGTGCTCGACCGGGCGGCGCTGGCCGAACTTGCCGCCGCTCCCGCATTGCTGAGCGCGATCACGCTGATGATCGACGATGTCGCCCAACTCGAACTCACCCGCGACGCCCTGGGCACCGACACGGTTCACCCCCGCGTATGCCTCGATGTGGACGCCGCGCTGCGCGTGGGCCCGCTGCATCTGGGCGCGCGGCGTTCGCCGATTCGCACACCCGAGCAGGCTTCGGAGCTGGCCGCGGAGGCGTTGCGTCGCGGATTCGATGTAGTCGGCGTGATGACTTATGAGGCGCAGATCGCCGGTCTTCCCGACAGCAATCCGGCGGTGCGGGTGGTAAAACGCTTGTCCGCCATGGAGATCGGGCGCAGGCGTACTCGCGTGCTGGACGCGGTCCGCTCGGTGACCGGGCCGCTGGAGATCGTCAACAGCGGTGGCACCGGTTCGATCGAGGTCTCGATCAGCGACCCCGATGTCACCGAGGTGACCGCCGGTTCCGGCCTCTACGTGCCGACCCTGTTCGACCATTACCGCTCGTTCACTCCGCGCCCCGCGCTGTTTTTCGCGACCCCGGTCCTGCGCAAACCGTCGCCGACCATCGCGACGGTGTTCGCGGGCGGCTACATCGCTTCCGGTCCCGCCGGACCCAGCCGTGTTCCCGTTCCGGTCTGGCCCGAAGGCTTGAAGTTGCTGGGCTCCGA
Organism: Nocardia sp. NPDC058640; assembly: GCF_042716995.1. Taxonomy (NCBI): domain Bacteria; kingdom Bacillati; phylum Actinomycetota; class Actinomycetes; order Mycobacteriales; family Nocardiaceae; genus Nocardia; species Nocardia sp. NPDC058640. The sequence continues at coordinate 933,076 of NZ_JBHXRG010000001.1, read as the reverse complement.
AGGTGCGGGCGAGGTGCAAACGCCCCTGGCCGGTGGCGCGGAACTGGAGATCGGCGACCGGGTCTGGTTCCGTCACGCCAAGGCGGGCGAGCTGTGCGAACGCTTCGCGGAAATCCATCTGGTCGATGAATCCGGTTCGCGCACAACGGTTCCGACCTATCGCGGCGAGGGGCAGTGCTTCGGCTGAGCGAAGCGCGGTGTCGATGACATGCGTGGCGGGCAAGGCTCGGTGATCAGCGCAGCAGCGCGATGACTTCCTCGTCCTCGAGTTGGTGAAAGTCGTTGTAGGCCATGCCGACTCCGCCCAGATCGGCAGGCTCCCACAGACACACCAGCTCATCGCACTCACCCTCGACCCGACGCGCCGCCTCGGGCGAGGACACCGGCATCGCCACCACCAGCCGAGCCGGCCGTTGCGCCCGCGCCACCCGACACGCGGCCACCACCGTCGCCCCGGTCGCCATCCCGTCGTCGACGATCACCACCGTGCGCCCGACCAGCGGAATCGGTTCGCCCACACGCAACACCGCCTGCCGGCGAGCCAGCTCAGCGAGCTCGGCCGCCTCCACTTCGTCGAACGCCTCCCGCGTCACCCCGCTGCGCTCGACAACATCACGATTCAATACCGAAATCCCGCCTTCGCCCAACGCTCCCATCGCCAATTCGGGCTGCCACGGCAACCCCACTTTGCGCACCAGCAGCACATCGAGCTCGCCGCCGATCACCGCGCTCACCGCCGCCGCCACCGGCACACCCCCGCGCGGCAACCCGAGCACCAGCGGCCGGGTGGCGCGCAAGTGTTCGAGGGCCGCGCCAAGGACACGGCCCGCCCCTGCTCGATCCGGGTAGACCATCTCCTCGAACGCTACTCCGATACGGACGTCTCGGAAATGCTGAAACGGCGCAGCGACAAGCTGGGATTTTTGGTCCGCACGCTGGCCAGATGCGCGGGATCGACTGTCTCGGTGAGCACTCCGGGTTCGTCGCCGAGTTCGGCCAGCACCGCGCCCGTGGGATCCACGATCATCGACGAACCCGCACCGTGCGGCGCGCACTGATCGGCCGCGGCCACATACATCGTGTTCTCGATCGCGCGCGCCCGCAGCAGCGTGGTCCACTGGTCGACTTTTCCCGGCCCCGGAATCCACTGCGCGGGCAGCACCAGCACGTGCGCGCCCGCCGCCGCGACACGCCGACACCCCTCCGGAAATCGCAGATCGAAACACGTCTGCAGGCCGAATACCACACCGTCGACAGCGAATGTGGCAGGCGCGACGAGTGGTCCGGCCGCCACCACATCCGATTCCAGATGTCCGAACGCGTCGTACAGATGCACCTTTCGATACACCGCCACGCGCGCGCCATCGGGGGAGTGCGCGACCAACGTATTGCTGATCCGCGTCGCGCCCGGCGTGGGCAACTCCACCACACCGGCCACCAGGAACACCCCGAATTCCGCTGCGAGCGCGGCGAGTCCGGTGGTGAACGGACCGTCCAGCGGCTGCGCGATCGCCACGACACGCGCGTCCAAACGGGTCACGGCAAACATCGAGTATTCGGGCGCGACCACCACGCGCGCGCCCGCTGCGGCCGCCGTCCGAACGTGTTCGCGCAGGGTCGAAAGGTTCGTGTCGGGGTCTGTTTCGGGGGCGAATTGGATCACCGCAATCCGCACCGCGACCGGCGATTGTGGCTGATGTGCTGACCCGTTGGACAGTTGCATAGGTCTCACCGTATTCACCTGGTGGTTGGGTCAGCTACCTCCAGGCAGTAAACTCGTGGTCAATGAACACAAATGAGGTCGACAGCGTTCCTGCCGACGACGACAGGCACGACACCGGCCCGACCTTCGCCGATCTCGGGATCGATGACCGCGTACTCGCGGCCATCGCCGATGTGGGCTACGAGTCGCCGTCCCCGATTCAGGCGGCGACGATTCCCCCACTGCTCTCCGGCGCTGACGTGGTCGGCCTCGCCCAGACGGGCACCGGCAAAACCGCCGCATTCGCGATCCCGATTCTGATGAATCTGGACACCGCGCAGAAGAAGCCCAGCGCGCTGGTGCTGGCGCCGACTCGCGAACTCGCGATCCAGGTCGCCGAGGCGTTCGGCAAGTACTCCTCGCACATCCCGGGTCTGCACGTGCTGCCGATCTACGGCGGGCAGAGCTACGGCGTGCAGCTGTCGGGTCTGCGTCGCGGCGCACACGTGGTGGTCGGTACCCCCGGTCGCGTCATCGACCACCTGGAGAAGGGCACGCTCGATCTTTCCGAGCTGCGCTACCTGGTGCTCGACGAGGCCGACGAGATGCTCAAGATGGGCTTCCAGGAAGACGTCGAACGCATCCTGCGCGACACCCCCAAGGACAAGCAGGTCGCCCTGTTCTCGGCCACCATGCCGGGCGCGATCCGCAAGATCTCCAAGCAGTACCTCAACGATCCGGTCGAGATCACGGTCAAGTCCACGACTCAGACCAGCTCGAACATCACCCAGCGCTACGTGCAGGTGTCGCATCAGCGCAAGCTCGATGCCCTCACGCGCGTGCTCGAGGTCGAGCCGTTCGAAGCGATGATCATCTTCGTGCGCACCAAGCAGGCCACCGAAGAGCTGGCCGAGAAGCTGCGCGCGCGTGGTTTCTCCGCCGCCGCGATCAACGGTGACATCGCGCAGAACCAGCGTGAGCGCACCATCGGACAGCTCAAGTCCGGCGGTATCGACATCCTGGTCGCCACCGATGTGGCCGCGCGTGGTCTGGACGTGGACCGCATCTCGCACGTGGTCAACTACGACATCCCGCACGACACCGAGTCGTACGTGCACCGCATCGGCCGCACCGGTCGCGCGGGCCGTTCGGGCGAGGCGCTGCTGTTCGTCGCCCCGCGTGAACGTCATCTGCTCAAGTCGATCGAGCGGGCCACCAAGAGCGCGCTCACCGAGATGCAGCTGCCCAGCGTCGACGATGTCAACGCCACGCGCGCGTCGAAGTTCGGTGACTCGATCACCGAGAACCTCGCCTCGGACAATGTGGCGCTGTTCCGCAAGCTGATCGAAGACTACGAAGCCGAGCACAACACCCCGCTGGCCGATATCGCCGCGGCCCTGGCCGTGGGCGGCTACGACGGCGACAACTTCTTCATGTCGCCCGAGCCCGAGCCCGCCCCGCGTCGCGAACGTGACCACGATCGCGACCGTGAGCGTGCCCCGCGCCGCTTCGACGACGAAGATCGCGGCCCGCGTCCGCCGTCGTTCAACCGGGAGAACGGCGAAGAACTCGCCACCTACCGGATCAGCGTCGGCAAGCGGCACCGCGTGGTGCCGGGTGCGATCGTGGGTGCCATCGCCAACGAGGGTGGCCTGCGTCGCAGCGACTTCGGGCACATCAGCATCCGGCCCGACTACAGCCTGGTCGAACTGCCCGCCAACCTGCCCAACGAAACGCTGGAAGCGTTGCGCCGCACCAGGATCAGCGGTGTGCTGATCCAGCTCACCCCCGATCAGGGTGCACCGTCGCAGCGGCTGAACGCGCGTGGTCCGCGCCGCGACCGGGAGGCGCGTCCGCGCACCGAACGGCGCAAGCCGCGCACGTAGAGGTCATGCACGCGCGGGTATTGTCCTGGCCGCTCGCGACGCTGGTTAAGGTGTTGGGCGTCGGGTGTGCGTGAACACAGGAGGACCGCGCTTGTTCGTGTCCGGTGATCGGGTTGTCGGTGCCGTCGGCGATCTCGCGCGCGCGGCGAACTGTGAGTTCGCGGTGCTGCGCGGCATCGACGCCGCTCTCGGCAACCTGCCCGGGGTTCCTGACACGACTGCCGCTTTGGTTCGTACGGCGCAGCCTTCGCCGGAACTGGTCGCTGCTTTTGGGCAGCGGCTGGTTCGGATCCCGTCGACCGAGGTGGTCGGCGGGGATGCGGGGGCTCGGATCGCTGCGTTGACTTTTGCCGCGGAGCGGACGGCGGAGGCGGTGCGGTCGGGGGCCGACGCTGTTTTCGGTGCGGTGTTCTTTGATGGTGGATTCGCTTGTGGTGCAGATCTTTTGGTTCGTGCTGCCGGTGATGGCGGGGTGCTGCGTTATGTAGTGCACAGTGCTGTGGGGGCGGGTGCGGTTGGTGTGGCTGCGGGGGGTGGTCGTGTCGCGTCTTCGGGATGGCCTTCGGGCGAGGGGGATTCGGCAGGGTTGAATGGTGTGCCGCAGGGGTCGCCTGGTGGTGGGGCTCTGAGCAGTGTGCCGCTGGGGGCGCTCGATGGTGCGGTGTCGTCGGCGGACGCGGAGTTCAGTAGTTTCGTCGGGTCCGATGCGGTGACCGCTGCCGATAGTCGGGTGCTTCGGCGCGAATTGGCTGCTGGGCGTACGCCGTTCGAACGGATCGCCGCTTCGGTGCAGGCGGTCAAGGTTGATTCGGCTCGTGAATTGCTGTGCGCTCGACTGGAATTGGCGGCGTGTGCGCAGGCGCTGGCTGATGCGGGGGTCGAGGTCGATCCCTGTGCGTACCTGTGGACCGATGACGGTGTGCGGCGGGAGCGCAGTGTCGAACTGGCGCCGGTGTATTCGGCGCGACGGGCCCGCGTCGAGCTGATCATCGAGGACAAGCTCGCGGAACTGCTCCCGGTCCAGTGGGGTGATCCGCGGTACCTGGCGTGCGGGCACTGCCCCAGTTGTCGTGCGGCCGCGTCCACTGCGCGAGACCTGTTGCTGGTAGCGGGAATTCGACCCACCCAACGTGCCCGTCTACGTGAGGCGGGCGTGCTCACCATCGACCGCCTCGCCACCACCAACACCCCGATCCCCGGCCTAGCCCCCCGCACCCTCACAGCCCTGCGTACACAGGCAGACCTACAACTGGTCCGCGAACGCACCGGCCACCCCGCCTTCACCCTGCGCGATCCCAACGTCTTGGGCGCGCTGCCCGCACCGCGCCCCGGCGACCTCGCGCTGATCATCGACGTCGACCGGCACGGCACCGTCACCGGCCTGGAACTCGCCGACGCCACCACGATCGTGTTCCGGCCGGTCGTGGCGGGCATCGAACAGTCGCCGCGCCTCGGCGATCGCCCCGCCGCGCCCATGGACACGAATGCCGTGGTCTTCGGGCCGGGCGGTGTGGAACCCGCGAACGCGGCGGGGTACCCGTGCGACGAACCCGCAGACGCGGGCGACAACAGGTTCGAGCGAAACGCGGGCGGTTATCTGGGCGCCGATCCGTCGGACACGGACAATATCGCGTTGGGTCGGAACGTGGCCGGCTTCCCGGGCGGCAATTCGTCGGATGCGAACAGTGTCGCGTTCGAGCGGAACGCGGGCGGTTACGCGGGTGCCGATCTGTCGGACCTGGACACCGTCGCGTTCGAACGTATCGTTGTCGATTCCGACTGGGCGGATAGCGGTCTGCGCTTCTCCGGTGCTGGTGCGGCTTTCGAGCGTGCGGGTGCTGCGCACGGTGGGGGTGTGCTCGAGGAACTGCTCGAGATCATCGCTGAACATCGGGCGGCGGATCCGAATGTGCGCGTGTACCACTACGGTTCGGGGGTTCGGACCGCGCTGTTGGATTGGGCTGGGCCGCTCGGGGCCGGGGCTGATCTGTTGGACGAGTTGCTGGCAGACGGGGCGTTGGTCGATCTCGCGCCGATCGTGCGTACTGCGCTGCTGATCGGCGAACAGTCTTACGACGCAACAGCCTTGGCGGCGCTGCTGCCGCGAACGCCGGGGCGTGCGGCCACTGTTCTCGGAATTCGCGACTGGTTGCTCGATCGGGCGGTCGACGCGGGGATCGCGGTGCCCGGCAACAGGTTCGCTGTCGCGGAATCCGATGTGCCGCCCTCGCTGCACCCGGGTCCGCTGGAAGCCGCGCTGAGCGAGTTCGCTGTTGACGCGCAAGGGGATTCGGCGCGTGCCGCCTCGTTGATGGCGTCGGTGCTGGGTTATCACCGGCGCGAACGTCAGCCTCGTTGGTGGGCGCACATCGACAGGCTCGGACTTCCCGTCGGCGAATGGGCCGACGCGCCCGGCGTTCTCGTCGGTGAGTGGGGCACCGTCGACACCAAATGGCATCGCACGCCGCAACTTCCGACGATGCGCCGCTACATCACCCTCACCGGTCGGCTCGGCACGGGCGCCACGCTGACTCCCGGCACGCAGATGGTCACCATCTACGACGGTGCCGCTGCGGCGGGCATGACCCAAACTCTCGGCCGCCGTGCCACCGCCACCGCGACCGTGCTCGGGTGTGCCGTCGACCCGAACTTCGACGACACCGTCCGACTCGAAGAACTGCTGCCCGCGGGCTGCCCGCCCTACGACGACCTGCCCGCCGCCATCGCCCCCGGTCCGCCCGAGGGTGAGGCGCAGATCGAGGCGGCGCTGGAAGTGTCCGCCCAGGATTTGCTGGTGAGTCTGCCGTCGGTGCCGGAGAACGCCGTCTACGACCTGCTGCTGCGCCGTGCACCTCGCCTGCGCGACGGGATGGCGCTGCCCGCGCCGCACGAAGACCTCGCCGCGGTGCTCGCCCATGCGGTCGGGGCGCTGGATGCTTCGTACCTGGCTGTGCACGGGCCGCCCGGGACCGGTAAGACCGGGATCACCGGGCGTGCGCTCGAACGGTTGGTCACTCGGCACAAGTGGCGGATCGGGGTGGTGGCGCAGTCTCATGCGGTGATCGAGCGGATCTTCGACGCGGTCGTGGAAGCCGGTTTGCTGCCCGAGCTGGTCGCGAAGAAGGATGTGGCGTCGGTGGGGCCGGAATGGTCGGCTATCGATGCCAGTCGGTATTCGCGGTTTCTCGACAATGCTGTCAACGGGTGTGTAATCGGCGGTACCACAGCGGATTTCGTCGATGATCGGTTGATTGCGCCTGGTGCTCTTGATCTTTTGGTGATCGCTGATGCGGGGGAGTGTTCGCTGGCCGACACTATCGCTGTCGCGGTGAGTGCTCGCAATGTGTTGCTGATCGGGGATCCGGTGCCTGCTCGGTCGCAGGCGAAACATCCGCAGCCGGTGCAGGTTTCGGCGTTGGAGTGGTTGTGTGAAGGTGCGGCTACTCTGCCTGCCGAGCGTGGGTACTTTCTCGATCGCACGTGGCGAATGCATCCGGCTATTTGTGCGCCGGTGTCGGGCAGTTGTTACGACGGGCGGTTGCGGGCGGATGAAACGATCACGCTGCAAAGGGATTTGGCGGGGATCGCGCCGGGGGTGAGTACGGTGCTGGTCGAGCATCGGGGGAGTGCGACCGAATCCGATGCGGAGGCTCGGGAAGTGGTGCGGCGGGTTCGGGCTTTGCTGGGGGAGACCTGGACATCCGATGGGCGGACGCACAAGTTGCATCCGCATGATGTGTTCGTTGTTGCGCCGTATGCGGCTCAGGTGGCGCGGATTCGGACTTTGTTGGCTCGGGCCAAGATTGAGGATGTTCTGGTGGGGACGCCGGATCGGTTTCGGGGGCGTGAGGCTGCTGTTGTTGTGTTGTCTATGACTACGTCTACGCCTGCGGATGCGCCGTTCGGGATGCGGCCCTTGTTGTCTCGGACTGTTATTCATGCGACTTTGTGTCGGGCTATGTGGAAGGTGATTGTTATTCGGTCGCCTTTGTTGACGGAGTATTTGCCGGAGACGGTGGAGGAGTTGGGGGATTTGGCGGGGTTTCTTCGGTTGGGGTAGGGGTTTGCCCGTTCGGGATAGCTTGAGGCTGTGTTTTTGGAGCGCTGGCGCGCTCGAGCGGGGCCCCGAGGGCCCCGATCTTCCCTCCCTCCGGGTACTCCTTCGTCGCACCCTCCGGTCAGTCCAGATCGGGGCGGGCCCCTTTGGGTAGGGACTGCCTGGTGATTTCCCGGACCGAAAAGGCGCTGTCTCTTGGGGTAGGGACTGTCTGGTGGTTACCCGGACCGAAAAGGCGCTGTCTCTTGGGGTAGGGACTTGTCTGGTGGTTACCCGGACCGAGAAGGTGGGGCCTCTGTGGGTAGGGACTTCCTGGTGACTACCCGGACCGAAAAGTTGGGGGCGACGTCGGCCGTGGCCGTGCACGCGGGTGGTGACGTGTCACGGTTGCTGGGCCAAGGCTCGGTATGGAGGCGGTGGCGGTTTGGGTACCTGCGCGGGCAGGTATCAGGCGCTGCGGAGTAGGCGGCGTAGCCATTCGACGGCGGCTTCGGGGGTGGCGGGGGTGATGTCTATGTGGCGGGCGGCGTGGACCAGGTAGCGGCCGTCGCCGGATAGGTCTATCCAGGACAGGACGCCTGCGGGGGTGGGGTCGGTGCCTGCGGCTACCAGGATTTGTCCTATGCCATCGCGGGGGCGTTGGAGGAGTTTGCGGATGCGGGCGGCGTCGGAGGGGCCTGCGATGGGGGCGGTTACCAGGTCTCGGCTGTCTTCGTTGACTCGGGTGGCGGGGGCGGTGATGCGGGGGAGTCGGCCTGGGGGTTGTGGGGGGAGTTTGGAGAAGACTTGGGCGGCTAGGCGTTTCGTGCTGCCTACCTGGACGTGGAGCTGGGCGCCGCGGTCGGGTGTGGTGCCGGGTTGTTGTACTGCGAGCACGGCTACGTCGCCGGTGACCGCGCCGAGGAGTCGCACCGGTTCAGGTGCGTGGCCGCACACTTCGAGGCGGATTTCGGGTTTGGCCAGTACTCGCAGGGCGGCGGACAGGTCGGCGTCCAGGGTGTGGGCACACCAGGCGTCCAGGGCGGGCTGTTGGGCTGCGCGCTCGACGCTGTCGCGGGCGGACGCGCGCACGGCCAGCGGGTAGGGGATCCGGTCGCCGTCGGTGCGTGCCCAGGCCAGTGCGAACTGGTCGGGGGTGAAATGCCAGTTCACTCCTGCTCGGTCCACTCACCGAGCACGGCGGGGCTGGTCGGCTCCATCTTCCCGATCAGCGCGTTCACCTCATCGGCGGGCTCGAGGAACGTCGGCTCCTCCTCGAGCAGGCGCAGGTACTCGTCGTCCTCGTCCTCGGGATCCTCCACCACCGGAGCAGGCCGTGGCCCGCTCGACGGCCGGGTCTGCTCCGCGGCAGCCATCGCCCCGCCCATCATCCCGCCGATCGCGCCCGCACCCATCCCGGCCGCGGCCTCCCCACCGGACACCGCAGGATCCCGCTCCTGCTGCCCTTGACTTCCCGCACCCGCGACCTCGCCCGCCGCAGCGCCGACCATCTCACCGGTATCAGCCGCATCGGCATCTGCCGCAGCGGTCGTCGGGGTTGTGCCGTGGGCGCCGAGTGTGGCCGCAGTTGTGTTCCCAGCGGCTCCAGCATCGGTGGTAGCCGTAGAGCTATTCGACGCGACGTCGGGGAATGCCGTCGCGTCGTCGGATGTGGGTGTACCGGCGGGGGCATTCGAGGCGGACGCAGGGCGGGTTCGATTCCCTGGAGACGCCGCGCCGGAGGTCGGCGGGATGGGCGCCGATGGGCTGTGTGGGTTGCTCGGCGCGAGGGTGGAGTTCGCCGGTGGGCTCGTGTTCGGTGCTGCGGCTGGTGTTCCGGTCGATGCGCTCGGCGACAGCGCCGGAGCGGTGGCGCTTCCGCCTGCCGGTTGGCTGCCAGGAGTTGTCGGCGCGGCAGTGCTGGTGAACCCGGCGGCCACGGTCGCACCGGCGACGGCCGGGCTGGCGACGACCGGGCCGGCGACAGTCGGGCTGGCGACAGTCGCGGACGGTGTCGCGGGTGTGAGAACGGTGGCCGACTGAGTTCCTGTCCCGGCGCTCGAAGTGGGGGTACCGGCGACGACAGTGCCTGTCCCCGTGTCGATTCCGGTGAAGGCAGGTACCCCCGAACCCGTGGGAAGGAACGCCCCGGCGTAGATCATTTCCATCGCCTGCACCGCGTCCAGACGAGCGTTCTCCGCCTCGCGCGCGATGGTCGCGTTGGCAGCAGCTTGCTCGGAGTCCAGCAGCGCCGCGGACGGGTCAGGTTGTGCGGCAACAGGTTCGGCAACAGCGGCGCGAATGGACTCCGCCGCATCACCGGCCCGGTGCAACCGCACGCCGACCGCGGTCAACACATCGGCGATGCGTCGCCCCGCCTGTTCTAACTCGCCCACGGCATCGGCGGCCTGCTGTGCCGCGGCCCCGCGCCACCCGTCGGCGATCGCGGCGCGGATCTCACCGTGCGCGATGTCGACGCCGTCGCCGAGGCTGGTCGCGGTGGTGAGGAAGGTCTGCGCCGCGGTCGACAGAGCGGCGGGGTCGAGTTGCCTTACAGCCTGGTGGATTTCAGCGTGGGAGAGGTTGTCGAAGACTTCGACGACGGGTGCGTAGTCGGCGTCGGTGCGGCCGGAAAGACTACGCATCGCCATCACCGGGAACCTCGATCGCGCCGACAGCGCCTGCCAGTTCCTGATCGGCCTCGCGGTAGCCGGCACCGGCGGCACGGAACACCGCGGCCAGGTCGCGTGCGGCGCCCGCGTAGCCCCGCAACTGGTCCAGCGCGTCGATCGCCTTGGTTTCGAAGCCGGTGCGCAGGGCCCCGCCCGATTCGAGGCCGCCGAATCCGGGGATCACCGCGGTCTGACTGAGCGTGGCCACCTGGGCGTCCACTTCGTCAGCCAGCCGTTCGTAACGCAGTGCGCACCGTTCGGGCGCGCCGTCGGCGACCAACAGCCCGTCGATCCACAGCCCACCCTCGTCGGCGGACTGACGCAGCGCCGCCGTGTTCGGCAGCCCCATGCGGTTCGGTTGCACCGGTTCCCCCTTCGTCGTTCATCACACCGCGGTGAGTACCCATTCCGCGATGTCGGACGCCACCCGGTCCCGCACAGGTTCGTGCAACAGGTCGTGTCCGGCGTCGGCGTACTCGCGCAAATCTACCGATCGGTGGCGCGCTGTCCATAGCCGGATTACATCGATGGGCGCGCGCCGATCGTCCACACCGTGTACCGCCAGCGTTCGCAGATGCGGGTTCGCGACGGTGTGCGCGGCCCGGCGCGGGGTGCCGCAGAGTACGAGTCCGGCCAGGTCGCAGGTCTTTTCGGCCGCGAGGTGCAGGGCCGTCACCGCGCCGAGGGAGTGCCCCATCAACACCGGTGCGTCGGTGTGATCGCCGCCGACGATGTCGAGAAATCTTCCGGCGTCGGCGGTCAGCTCGTCAAGGGTCCCCGGCGCGTCGGGGTCGCCCTCACTCAGCCCCTGCCCGGCGGTGTCCAAGGCCCACAGCTCGATCCGCGCGGACCGCAACGCCGCGGCGAAACGGTGATAGTGCCCGCTGTGCTGACCGGTCCCCGGCAACAGCGCCAGCCGCGCCGCCGGTTCCTCGACGGCCCACCGCCGACAGTGCAATCGTCCACGCTCACTGTCGAAATAAGGCACGCCCCGATTATGGCCGCCCGCTGCTCGCCGACCACCCCGCACCCGCTGACCACCCCATCAGGTTTGCGGACAGTTCGCTCAATTGTCGTGTGCGACAGCGTCAGTAGGTGTTACACGGTGATCGGAACCGCGGGCGGTGTGTGCTGCCCACGCGAGCCCCCCCAGCCGTTAGACTTCGCGCGTCGAACTGGGTCGAACAGAGTCGAGGATTGCAGATGTTGTCGTTTCGCCGTGGCGTCGTTCGGGTAGTGGTCGGTGCGGCTGTGGTGACCAGCGCCTCGTTCGGTACCGGCGCTGTCGCCGGGGCTGCGCCGCTGTCGTCGTGCGGGCAGGCGCGCCAGGAGGTGGCGATCCGGTCGAGTGTGCCGCTGCTGGACTGGTCGGAGAACTTCGGCGTCGATGCGCAAGGCGCCCTGTGGGTTTCGCGGCTCATGCGCGGCGAGGTGCAACGCTACGACCGCGACGGTCGACTGACCGCCACCGTCGCCGTGCCCTCGCCCGGCGCGGTCCGGCTGGGACCCGATGGCCTGCTCTACGTGGTCACGGGCAACTCGTGGCTGGCCGGTTCCGGCGGCATCGTCCGCTTCGACCCCGCGGCCGCGAACCCGACCCCCGCCGTGTTCGCGTCCGGATTCCCGCACCCGAACGGCGCGGCGTTCGACGCCGACGGCAACCTGTACGTGACCACCGGCAACGGCGTGCACCGGCTGCGCCGCGACGGCAGCGAGGACATGGACTGGTGGGCGAAGGTCCGCGTCGAAGGCGCTAACGGTGTTGCGGTGTCCGGTGATTCGGTGTTCGTCACCGCGAACTTCGCCGGCGAGAACGGTCCGGTGGGCCGCGTGCTGCGCCTGTCGCGCACCGACCCCGCCGATGCCACCACTGTCACCGATCTGACCTCGTTCGGTTCCCTGCCCGATTTCGTCGACGACCTGGTTATCCGTGGCGGCGCGCTCTACGTGACCACGCTGGCCGGACACCTCGTCCGCGTCAACCCGACCACGGGCGCCGCCTGCACCGTCGTGTCCACCCAGCCTTTGACCGCGGTGGTCGCCGATCCCGCCGACCCGTCGGCCCTGCTCGCGGGCTCGGAAGAGGGCACGGTCCTGCGCATCCGCCCGATCGGCTGATTTCCACCCCCGGGGAAAGCGCGGCGCGGCGATGAGACCGGCGTAATCGTACAAAACGACGAGAAATAATCAGAAAACTGATTTTTGATCGACGTTTTGGGTGATTACGCCAGTCGTCCGGTCGTACCGAGCCATCACGCGGCCCAACCGGACGTTCGTTGCGGTGGATCAGCCGCCGACCGCGGCCGGGGCGGCCGGAACAGGCACTGCGGCCTCGGGGGCCTTCGTCGTCGGTGTGCCCGAGCCGGAATCACTGGAACCGGGATTCACACCCTGCGACTCGGGAGCCGGTGCGGCCGCGGGAGTTTCGGGAGGCGCGACCGGCAGGTCGGGAACCACGAACGTGCCCACCGTCGGCGTCATCACGCAGCGCGCACTCGGATAGTCGATGGTCCCCCACATGGAGGCCACCACCGTGCCCGCGCCGCTGCGCACCGTCTTCGACAGCGACGGCAGGTTGAACTCGGTCTGGTCGTCGAGCGCGATGATGCCGCTCTGGCCGTTGTTCACGTTGACCCAGGCCACGCTCAGGCCCGAGGCCAGCGGAATGCCGCTGTGTCGCGGGCTCGCGCTGAAGCGGAGGTCGCCCGGCGTCAAGCTGGTCGGGGTGGTCGGGCCGGGACCTTCGACGGTCGCGGCGGCGATGATCGTGGTGATCGGGCCGTTGCTGCCGCAGCCGAAAGTCGGTGCCGCGTAAGCGAAGGGGGTGAACTGTGCGGAGATGTCGCGCAGGGCGTCGGCGCCGACCATGGTGGTGAAGCCGGTGACCGCGCCGACACCGGCCTTGGCCGAGACGTCCTCGCCGGCCAGGTGCACGAGGTGGCTGATGCCGTCGTCCAGGGGGGTCGCGACCGCGGTCGGGGCCAGCAGTGCCAGCGCGCCGATGCTCGCCGCGGTGACCGCCGCTGCCTTACCTGCGATGGAACTGCCGTTCACCCGTGACTCCTCGGTGGATGCTCGTCACCGGGTAGCCCGGCTCGTCTGGCAACGTACCAGGTCGGGCGGCGGGTCGCCGAGACAGCGAACCCGGTCGAGTGTGATGTAGTCGACATCGGGGATTACTCAGGGGTAGGTTTTGGTCGACTGCTTTCCAGAGACTGGGAGACCCGTATGAAGTTAGCCCTGTCCCCTGAAGAGGTCGCCTTCCGCGACGAGCTCCGGCATTTCTACACCACGCAGATCCCCGCGCAGATCCGTGACCGGGTCAAACACGGTCACGACCTGTCCCGCGAGGACTTCGTGACCGCGAACAAGATCCTCAACGACAACGGGCTGTGCGTGCCGAACTGGCCGGTGGCCTGGGGCGGCAAGGACTGGACGCCGATGCAGCGGCACATCTGGCTCGACGAGATGCAGCTGGCCTCGGTGCCCGAGCCGCTCACGTTCAACGCCTCGATGGTGGGCCCGGTGATCGCGCAGTTCGGTTCGGAGGAACTCAAGCAGCGCTTCCTGCCGCCCACCGCCGCGCTCGACATCTGGTGGTGCCAGGGCTTTTCCGAGCCCGACGCGGGTTCTGACCTCGCTTCCCTGCGCACCACGGCGGTGCGCGACGGTGACTCCTACATCGTGAACGGTCAGAAGATCTGGACCACGCTGGGCCAGTACGCCGACTGGATCTTCTGCCTGGTGCGCACCGACCCGAACGCACCGAAGAAGCAGGCCGGCATCTCCTTCCTGCTGTTCGACGTGAAGTCGCCCGGTGTCACGATGCGCCCGATCAAGCTGATCGACGGCAGCTTCGAGGTCAACGAGGTGTTCTTCGAGAACGTCCGGGTGCCCGCGGATCAGTTGGTCGGCGAGGAGAACCAGGGCTGGACCTACGCCAAGTACCTGCTGGGCAACGAGCGCACGTCGATCACCGGCGTCGGTAAGACCAAGGTCAAGCTGGGGCTGGCGAAGGAGTACGCGCGCGAGACCAGGACCGGGCACGGCACGCTGCTCGACGATCCGGTGTTCGCCGCGCGGGTGGCCGAGTTGGAGAACGAACTGCTCGCGCTGGAACTGACCCAGCTGCGGGTCGTATCCAATTCTGTTGAGGGCAAGCCGAATCCGGCGTCGTCGGTGTTGAAGTTGAAGGGTTCGGAGTTGCAGCAGGCCGCCACCGAACTGCTGCTGGACATCGCCGGTGCCGACGCGCTGCCGGTGGACGCCGACGACATCGCCTCACCGGGTTGGGCCCAGCACACCGGGCCCGGCTACCTGAACTACCGCAAGGTGACCATCTACGGAGGCTCGAGCGAGGTCCAACGCTCGATCATTTCCTCCACGATCCTCGGATTGTGAGGCGCTGACATGGAACTCGCACTGACCGACGAACAGACGATGCTGCGTGACACCGTGCGCGAACTGCTGCACCGGTTCTACGACGGCGAGGCGCTGACCAAGGTCGGCGACACCGACCCCGGCTGGAGCCGCACGGTCTGGAAACAGCTCGCCGACCTGGGCGTGCTCGGGCTGACGATCCCCGAGGAAGACGGCGGCGTCGGCGCGGGACCGGTCGAGGCGATGCTGGTGCAGGAGGAGTTGGGTCGCGCGCTGGCCAAGGAGCCGGTGCTGGACTCGGTGGTGATTCCGGCGGAATTGTTGCGGCTGGCCGGCAGCGCGGAGCAGCGGGCGCGGTTGTTGCCGGCGCTGGCGGAGGGCGTCACGTTGCTCGCCTTCGCGCATCGCGAGCCCGGTATGCGGTGGCCGTCCACGGAGATCACCACGTCCGCGGTGGCGCAGGGTGACAAGTACGCGCTGACCGGGGTGAAGAATCCGGTGCTGCGCGGCGATGTCGCCGACGAGCTGATCGTGAGCGCGGTGCTGCCCGGCGGTGGCACCGGACTGTTCCTGGTCGACCCGAATCAGGGTGGGGTGCAACGACGTTCGTACCGCACCTTCGACGGGCTGCGCGGCGCGCAGTTCGATCTCGACAACGCCACCGGCGAACTGCTCGGCGACCCCACCGACGCCGCGGAACACATCGCGCAGACGCTGGGGTACGCGCAGGCCGCGCTGTGTGCGGAATCGGTGGGGGCGATGGAGGTCGCGTTGGCATTGACCACCGAATATCTCAAGACCCGCAAGCAGTTCGGGGTCACGCTGTCGAAGTTTCAGGTGCTCACCCAGCGGGCGGCCGACTTATACGTCTCGCTGGAACTGGCCCGCAGCATGAGCCTGTACGCCACCGCGGCGCTGGCCGACGGCGGCAACGACCCGGTGGTGGCGTCACGGGCGCGGTTGCAGGTGGGTAAGTCCGCTGAGCACATCGGGCAGGAGGCGATTCAGATGCACGGTGGTATCGGTGTCACCGCGGAATATCCGGTGAGCCACTACGTCGCGCGGCTGACCGCGATCGGGCAGACCTTGGGCGGGGCGCTGGAACATCGGCGCGAGTTGGCCGATCGGATCGGCAGTTACGACCTGGTCGAGTTGTAGGTCTTCCGACGATGGTGCGTGCCCGGATGGGTGCGCACCATCGTTGTGTCATTCCTCGTAGGTGCGCGGGTTCTCGATGATCGTCGGCGTCTGCTCGGTGGTGGTCGGCTCGGCCGGGGGCGCGTGGTCGTAGGAGTGTGTGGGCTCCAACGCGTCGTCCTCGCCCACGATCGGCGGGGGCACGGTGCGGGTCGGGTAGGGCCGGGTGGTGAGCCGGGGGCGGGTGGTCGTCGGCTCGTCCTCGGTGGTGACCGGCGGGCGCGTGGTGGTCTCGGGTGGCTGGGATTGCGTCGTCGCCTCCGACGGCGGGGCCTGCGACGGTGGGGATTCGGGGGCCGGTTCGCCCTCGGGCGTCACCGACGGTGAGGTCTCGGTGGAGCTGAGGCTGAACGGTTTGCGCGGCGACATGTACGGCGCGACCCGCCAGGTGGGCGACGGCGGGATCTGGATCTGCACCGTCGTCGACGTCGGCTCGTCGGCCACCCGTGCGGGGGCGGCGGCCAGGTCCGCGCTCAACGGCGGCGCGGGCACGTACACGTCCTGCTGTCCGACGCCGCACGCACCGATGATGATCAGTCCGAGCGACACCGCGCCAACTGCGACCGCCGGACCTACGAACTTGGCCCTGCTGTTATCCATCGCCTGTTACTCCTCGTCGGCTTCGAGATCGCCTCACAGTAGTGCAGGTCGGGCAAAACGGCGCATTTTAAACATTGATAGTCCAGATATCGGATTGATCAAATCAGCGTGTCGTAGGGACGTGTCGCGCGCGTTCACCGTCACCGAGTCGTAGCGTGTGTGAGCAAAGTTACGCATGAGACGCCCGGAACGAAACCCCTGACGCGCAAGGTTTGCGCGACGCAAGTTATCTGATCGGCGTCATCGAGGAGAATCTCATGGGAGCACTCTCGACACCCCGGCTGGAAACCGCGGCGGCGAACCCCGATTCGGCCACGCCAGGCGACACCACGCTGGCTGTCGTCGCGCGGATCATGGGTTGGCTGTTCTTCGTCGGCGGACTCGTCGGCGCGGGCCTCGGCATCGCGGGCCTGCACGTGGAGATCACCGTCGCCGGGCTGATCCTGGCTTGCACGGCAGGACTGATCCTATTGAAGCTGCGCACCGACCGCGAAGCTCGCGAAACAACCTGAGACACCTCATAATTCGGATGCGCCCGCCGGTGTGAACGCTTACCGTCGGTACGGTGCGCATCGACATAACCGCTGACGCGGCCGGGTTCCTTGACCGCGCGCAGTCATTGCTTCGGCGTGATCCGTTGCGGCACACGGTGATCGCTACTGCCGCGACCAATCGGATCAACGGCCGGGCCGGTGATATGTCGACGCATTTCGTCAGCATCACCGACAGTGCGGGCGAGATCGTCGGGTTCGCGCAATGCACCGATGGTGCCGTCTACCTCGGCGAACTGCCCGCCGACATCCTGTCTTCCCTCATCGAAGCCTTTGCGGCGCAGCGCATCACGCTGCGCAGCGTCGAAGGTGACGCTGCCGATGCCGAGGCCTTCGCGGCGAACTGGTCGAAGATCAACGACGGTACCTACCGTGAGACGTTCTCGGCCCGTCTGTTCCGCCTCGGTGACCTACTCGTGCCCGACGCCGCAGGCATACCGCGCCTTGCCACCGTCGACGATGTGTCCCTGTGCCGCACGATGATCGAGGAGTTCAGCGCGGAGAGCGGCGCGCCGCATCGACTCGACGAGAAGGCGGTGCGCAGGCGCATCGAGGCGGGCGCGCTGTGGCTGTGGGACCGCGACGGAACGCCGGTCACGTTGGTCGCGCGGCACCCGGTAGTGATGGGTTGGGCCAGGATCGGCCCGGTCTACACGCCGCCGCGGCACCGGGGCAACGGGTATGCCAGCGCGCTGACCGCCACGGTCGCGGGGCGGATTCGTGACGAGGGTGCGGGTGCCTGCCTGTTCACCGACCTGGCCAATCCGACTTCGAACAAGATCTACCAGCGCATCGGCTTCGAGCAGGTGCGCGATTTCGTCAATTACGGGCTGACCAGCGGCCTCAGTTGAGTGGGGCAGTGTCTCAGTTGAGTGGGGCTGTGCGCCACCAGCGCAGCATCTCGTCGGCGTCGGTGTGGCTGTTGGTGAACATCAGGAATTGGGCGCGGTCAGGGTCGCCGGTGAAGACGGTGATCATCTTGGCGCCGTTGTCGGTGTACGTGTAGTTGGTGGACGGGACGCCGCCGTTGGAATCGGTGGACTTGGTGTTGGTCGGCAGGTTGTCGACCACCGATTGCACCGCGGCGGCGGAGTCGTAGGCGTAGAACCGGTAGAAGGGGTCGAGGTCGGAGCCGCTGCCGCCGCCGTAGCAGCGCCACTGCCACGCCCAGCCACCGAAATCGGGGTCGCCCTCGCTGGGGGACGGGGTGTAGGTGTTGTCGGTTTCCCAGCAGGTGGCGCTGTTGTAGCCGGTGTCGCCGTCGATCGAGGCGGGCACCATTCGACCGAATTCGGCGATGATCGCCTCGGCGTCGGGGGTGACGTGTTTGGCTGCCGCGGTGGTGGTCGTGGTGGTGGTTGTCCCGCCGGCGTTGTCGCCGCTGGCCGCGATGCCGATGCCGATGAGCAGCGCGATCACCAGGATCACCGCGACGACGATGCCGATGATCAGGCCGGTATTGGACTTCGACGGGGGGCGTTGGCCCTGTGGACGCTGGGCGAAATTGTTGGTGGGTGGTCGCGGTGGTGCGGGGTATTGCGGGCGCGACTGCTGGGTGTACGGGTTCTGGGCGCCACCGGGTCGCGGTCCCTGGCCGGTCATCGGCGATTGCCCGGGCATCGCATTGCCGGTCTGGGCGGTGCCGGTGTGGGCGGTACCCATGGGACCGGCGGTCATCGGACCATGCGCGGCGCCCAGGTGGCCGCCGGTCATCGGCGGCTGCGCGATCGCGCCACCGGTCATCGGATGCTGCTGTCCCACAACGGGATAGGGCGAACCGGTCTGACCGCCCGTGGTCGGCCGTCCTGCAATCGGCAGTGCCCCACCGGTATTGGGTCGCGCGATCGGCATGGCAGGCGCGCTCGGACTGTTCAACGCGGCGATCGCGGCTTCGGCGAAATCCGTGCACGAGTCGAACCGGTCATCGGGCCGCTTGGCCATCGCCTTGGCCAGCACGCTGTCCAGCGCGTACGAAAGTCCTTGCCGCACAGTGCTCAACGCGGGCGGGGGCTGCTGCAGGTGCCCCTGGATCACCGCGGCCGGATTGGTCGCCGCGAACGGTCCAGAGCCGGTGAACAGCCAAAACAGTGAGCACGCAAGGGAATACTGATCCGAACGATGGTCAAGCGATGCGCCGGTGAGCTGTTCGGGCGAGGCGTAGGCCAGGGTCGCGGTGAAGGTGCCGGTCTGGGTGAGATGACCGGTGTCGTCACGCAATCGGGCGATGCCGAAGTCGGTGAGGTACACCCGTTCACCACGTCCCGCGCCTGAACGGGCGAGCAGGATGTTGGCCGGTTTCACGTCGCGGTGCAGCACGCCCATGCCGTGCGCGTAGTCCAGCGCGTCGGCGGTTTCCTTCACGATCTGCAGCGCACGCGCGGGCGGCAAGGTCCGCGGGTCCACCGAGGCGGCGTCGACACCGTCGATGAACTGCATGGAGATCCACAGCTGTTCGTCGTCGTGGCCGCGGTCGTACACGGTGACGATATTCGGATGATCAAGGCGCGAAACAAGATCCGCCTCGCGCTCGAACCGCGCGCGCACCTCGGCATCGAAGAACATCTCGCGATTGAGCAGCTTCAGCGCCGTCATCCGCGGCAGCCGTGGATGTTTGGCTAGATACACCGAACCCATGCCACCGCGGCCGAGCTGCCGTTCGATGACGTAGCCGGCGAAGACATCTCCGTTGGCCAGCATGTCTGCTCCACTTCCCGCCGCCCGCCGGGACCCACCAGCGCACGCGCAAAATCAACGAAACCTTATCAGCCCGCGGCTGTATGGCGGGTGGTCCGCCGCTCGAGCTGACGGACCGCGACGGTCACGGTGGCCTGCGGTGTTGGGGCGGCACGATGTAGCCGGGATGGTTGCGGCCACCCGGGAGATCGATGGTGCCGGGGCGGGGTGCGCCGCGTCGCGGGGGGATCGCGGCACCGCCGGTCGAGGGCCGCGGCGGGGGAGTGCTCGTCGGGTGCGGCTGTGGCGGCGTGCTCGTCGGCGGGTGCGCGGTGTGCGGCTGCGGTGGCGTGGGCGGTGGCGCGTTGCGATACGGCTGCGCCGGGGTGTGCGGGCGCGGATAGGCCGGCCCCTGCGGATACGGATCGCGCGCCCGCAGGACCACGCCCGCGGCGGTGTATTGCTGCTGGTGGTGCCACGGTCCCGGCACCGCGAACAGCGCCGCCTTGGCCGCCTGCGCGAACTCCGCGCAGCTGGCGAACCGCGCGTGCGCCTGTTTGGCGGTGGCCCTGGCCAGCACCGCGTCCAGCGTCGCGGGCAGGTCGGGGCGCAGGCTGCGCAGCGGCGGGATCGGCCTGCTCAGGTGCGCCTGGATCACCGCGCCCGGGCTGGTCGCGGGGAACGGCACCGAGCCGGTCAACATCCAGAACAGGGTGCAGGCCAGCGAGTACTGGTCTGCGCGATGATCCAGCGGTGCGCCCGCCAGGTGTTCGGGCGCGGCATAGGCCAGGGTGGCGGTGATCGTGTCACCCGAGGACAGGGTGGTCTCGCTGTCGCGCACCGCGGCGATGCCGAAGTCGGTGAGCACCACGCGTTCCGGGCGGCCGATCGGCGGTTTCGCGAGCAGGATGTTGGCCGGTTTCACGTCGCGGTGCAGTACCCCGCTCGCGTGCGCGAAGTCCAACGCGGTGGCGGTCTCGGCGGCGATCTGCACCGCACGGCCCGGAGTCAGCACGTTCACATCGGCGGTCGCGACATCGGTGCCCGCCACGAACTGCATGGAGATCCACAGCTGGTCGTCGTCGGTGCCACGGTCGTAGACATTGACGATATTGGGGTGCTCGAGCTGGGCGACCAGGTCGGCTTCGCGTTCGAACCGGCGGCGGATCTCCTCGTCGGCGGACAGTTCGCGGCTGAGCAGTTTCAGCGCGGTCAACCGGGGCAGACGCGGATGACGGGCCAGATAGACCACACCCATCCCACCCTGACCCAGCACACGCCGGATCGTGTACCCGGCGAACACCTCGCCTTTGCGCAACACGCGAAGTCACCCCCTCCAGGGCAGAGCACCCGTTGGAATTCTACCGATGTATCTCCCGAAGCCACCGCTGTGCAACATCGGCCGAACTTGTCGGTGCCCGAGTTTAAGGTGGGATCTATGCGCATTGGAGCACACGTTCGCGACGAGAGCGATCCGATCGGCTTCGGCGAGAAGCTAGGCGCCGAGGTCGTCCAGATGTTCGTGGTCGATCCACAGAGCTGGGACAAACCCCAGCCGCATCCCAAGGCTGCCGAGATCTCAGCCAGTCCGATCGATGTGGTGGTGCACTCGTCGTACCAGATCAACGTGGCCAGTCTGAACAACCGGCTGCGGATGCCGTCGCGCAACGCGGTGGCCCAGCAGGCGAAAGCCGCTGCGGAGCTGGGTGCCTTCGGGCTGGTCGTGCACGGTGGGCATGTGCGCTCCGATGCCGAGCTCGATACCGGAATCGACAACTGGCGCAAGCTGTTCGAACGTCAGCAGGACAAGGGCGGGTTCGCGGTGCCGATCCTGATCGAGAACACCGCCGGTGGAAATCACGCGATGGCACGGCATTTCGACTCGATCGCGCGATTGTGGGACGCGGTAGGCGATTACGGTGCCGGCTTCTGCCTCGACACCTGTCACGCGTGGGCCGGTGGCGAGGAACTGGTCGGGGTGGTCGAGCGGATCAAGGCGATCACCGGGCGAATCGACCTGGTGCACCTGAACTCCTCGCGCGACGAATTCGATTCCGGCGCCGACCGACACGCGAACTTCGCCGACGGGACCATCGATCCGCAACTGCTGGCCGAGGTCTGCCGCACCGCCGGGGCACCGGTCATCTTGGAGACACCGGCCGATGGCGTCGCCGAGGATTTAGCCTACCTGCGGGAGAACCTGCGCTGAGGTTTGCGATCACGCGGAGGCAAAGCCTGTCCGTCGAACGGGATTCACGGTGTGCTCGAGGTACATCACAACCGATCGAGAACGACAGTGAAGGTGATCCCCATGACGGTCGACCACGCGACTCCCGCCACCGTGACGGTGACCAAACTCGGTGCGCACATCGGCGCGCAGATCGACGGTGTTCGACTGGGCGGTGACCTGGACGCGGCGGCCGTCGCGACGATCCGTCGGGCACTGCACGAACACAAGGTGATCTTCTTCCGCGGGCAGAACCACCTCACCGAGGACGGGCAGCACGAGTTCGCGCAGCTGCTGGGGACACCCACCACGCCACACCCGACGGTGAAGTCGGCGGGTGTGAAGAGCCTGGCCATCGACTCCGAGCGGGGTCGTGCCAACTCGTGGCACACCGACGTGACGTTCGTGGATCGAGTGCCCAAGGCGTCGATCCTGCGTGCGGAGTACCTGCCTACCTACGGCGGCTCGACCACATGGGCTTCCACGGTCGCGGCCTACAACTCGCTGCCCGCGCCGCTGAAGGCGCTGGCCGAGAGCCTGCGCGCGGTGCACACCAACCTGTACGACTACGCGGGCGCGGTCGACAAGGTCCGTCCGGCACAGGTGGAGTACTCGTCGGAATTCCAGTCCGATGTGTACGAGACCGAACATCCCGTGGTGCGGGTGCATCCCGAGACCGGTGAGCGTGCGCTGCTGCTGGGTCACTTCGTGAAGCAGTTCGTGGGCGTGACCTCGCGGGAGTCGGATCAGCTGTTCCGGTTGCTGCAGGATCGGGTGATCAAACTGGAGCACACCACCCGCTGGAACTGGGCCGAAGGCGATGTCGCGATCTGGGACAACCGTGCCACTCAGCACTACGCCATCGACGATTACGACGACCAGCCGCGTCGACTCACCCGGATCACCCTCGCCGGTGACATCCCGGTCGGCGTCGACGGCGCGACCAGCACCGTGCTGAAGGGCAACGCCGAGGACTACTCGATCGTCGAGGAAGTGGAACTGCTCGCGAGCTGACAGTTCGACGGCGCACGACCCCGCCACCCCGTGACACGCTAGAGTCGCGGGGTGGCGGACAAGTGTATTCGGCCGTTGGATGGTGTTCGCGTCCTGGAACTCGGCAATTATGTTGCCGCTCCCACCGCCGGACGGATTCTCGGGGACTTCGGCGCCGAGGTGATCAAGGTGGAACGCCCCGGAACGGGCGATGAGCTGCGGAATTGGCGGTTGTACGGGGGCGATACCTCGATGCTGTATCGCACTGTCAATCGCAACAAGAAGTCGATCGTGCTGGATCTGCGCACCGCGGCGGGGCGTGCGGTGGTGCTGGATCTGGTGAAGCAGTGCGATGTGCTGTTGGAGAACTTTCGGCCGGGAATGCTCGAGAAGTGGGGTCTCGGGCCGGACGTGCTCGAGGAAGTGAACCCGACGCTGGTGATCACGCGGATCTCCGCGTACGGGCAGACCGGGCCGATGGCGGCGCGGCCGGGGTTCGCGGCAGTCGCGGAAGCCGTGGGTGGGCTGCGGGAGCTGGTGGGCGATCCTGACCGGCCACCGGTGCGCACCGGGGTGTCGATCGGTGACTCGATCGCGGGGATCTACGCGGCGTTCGGGACCGTGATGGCGTTGTTCCAGCGCGAACGCGTCGAGGGGCCGGTGCCGCAGATGGAGCGGATCATCGACGTGGCGCTCAACGAGTCGATCCTGTCGGTGATGGAATCGCTGATCCCCGACCACCTCGCCTACGGCATCAACCGGGAGCGCGTTGGAGGTCGGATGGAAGGCATCGCACCGTCGAACGCCTACCCGACCAGCGACGGTTACTCCATCATCATCGGCGGCAACGGTGACGCCATCTTCCAGCGATACATGCAGGTCATCGGCCGTCCCGACCTGGCTCAGGACCCGGAACTGGCGGACAACAACGGTCGGTGGCGCAATCGCGAACGCCTCGATGCGTCGATCGCGGAGTGGTCGATCCTGCACACCCGCGAGGAGGCGCTGAAGCTGCTCGACGACGCCGCCATCCCGTGCGGTCCCATTTACACCGCCGCCGACATCGTGGCCGACGAGCAGTACCGCGCACGCAATATGATCCAGATGTTCCCCGTCGACGTGGGTGAGGCCGAACCCAAACAGGTGGGGTTCGGCGGCATCGTTCCGGTGATCGGCGGGCAGTCGCTGCCGATCCGCAACGTCGGCCCCGACCTGGGCGAGCACACCAGGGAAGTGCTCGCAGGGCTGCTGGGGATGACCGAAGATCAGATCGACGCGCTGGAGGCACTGTGACGAGGCGAGTACACGGCAGGCGTCGTCCGCCGGTGCGTAACAAGTGGGAGCCGCGCGGGCCGGGTCATGTGCGTCCGACGGTGCATCCGACCCCGGCCAGTGTGGGCGACAAACCGTGCGGCGGCGTGATGTGCGTGCCCGCGCGCGAACCCGAGCAGCGGCGGTGACCGCACCGCTGCTGCGTGATGTGACGTTGCGCGACGGTTTGCAGCTCACCGGCAAGGTGCTGCCCGTCGACCAGAAGATCGACGTGGTGCGCAGGTTGTTGGCCGCGGGTGTGCCCGCGCTCGAGATCGGGTCGATGGCGCGGCCGGATCTTGTTGCGCCGATGGCCAATTCGCTCGAGTTGATCGCCGCGCTCACCCCTGATGAGCTGGCGAAATGCTGGGTGTGGGTGGCCACGCCGCGGCACATCGAGAAGGCCGCCGAGGCCGGTGCGCGCAACTTCCAGTACTGCTTCTCCGTCTCCGACGCGCACAACAAAGCCAATATCGGCCGCGATACCGAAACGTCGGTAGCCGCGATGCCCGACGCGATCCGACTGGCCCGCGAAGCAGGCGGCGAAATCCAACTCTGCCTCGCCACCACCTTCACCTGCCCGTTAGACGGCCCCGTCGACCCGGCCCGAGTACTGGCCATCGCCAACGACCCCCGCACCCTCGGCGCCACCGACATCGTCCTGGCCGACACCCTCGGCCAGGCATACCCCGGCCAGGTCACCGCCCTGGTCACCGCCGTCCGCGACACCACCCCACCGCGCCGCATCGTGTTCCACGGCCACGACACCTGGGGCATGGGCGTGGCCAACACCCTCGCCGCCGTCGCCGCGGGCGCCACCATGGTCGACGGCGCACTGGGCGGCCTCGGCGGCTGCCCGTTCGCCCCCGGCGCCAGCGGAAACACCGCCACCGAGGACATCCTCTTCGCCACCCGCCCCGACTGGTTCACCCCCGCCGTACTAGCCGATCTGGTCGGCCTCACCGAGGGCCTACTCACGGATCTCGGCGAACCCAACCGCTCCCGCACCGCGACCGGCGCCCGCTCGAAAGCCAGTGCGTTCGACTGGGTGGTCGGCTAGCCGGTTCAGTCCAGGTCGTCAGGCAGTAACCGGAAGTACTGATGTTCGCGAGGTAGTGGCGCAATCGCGCGAAAGTCGCGGCGGTCCAACGTCAAAATGGTGTCGGTCAGGTACTCCGCCGCGAGGCAGACGTTGAATGCGTCCGCCATGTCCAGGTCCAAGTCGCGGTAGTTCTCCTTGACTGCGCGTGCGGTTTTCACCTGCGCGGATACGTCCGGAATCGTGAACCGTACTCGCTCGACCTGATCGAAGAGGAAGGTCAGGATCTGGCCGCGAGCCGACGATCCGAAGCGTGCCTTCGCCAGATGGTCGACTTCGGCGAGCACCAAAGGGGAGATGACGACCAGGCTCGCGTCGTTGAGTACCCCGCGGCAAGCGGCAGAGTCGGTGCCCTGTGCGAACGCCTCGATGATCCCGGAAGTGTCACCGATAACGATCACGTGCGCTGGGTTCCGGCTACGACGGCATTGGTTACTTCATCGGTGACCGGCTCATCAACGTCGTCGAACGTGGGAAATTCGAGCTCGTCGCGCCACACGCGGGTGCTCAGCGCGGCGAGGTGTATTCCCCGACGAATGAGCTCGGCTTCTGGAATGCCGAGCTTGGCCGCGGCCTCTTTGATCAGCGTCAGGTCGGCTGTATCGGCGTACACGTTGGTCCGCTTCAAAGACATGTACTAACGGTAACATATGTACCTGCATGTGTGTATGGCTGTGTCGTACACAGGTGGGCACTTGGCGCGCGCAGTCGCTAAGAGGTCAGTAAGACCTGGGGTATCAGGGGGTATCCCGGATGGCGCGGTTTACGGTGGCCAGCCAGCCAGCCAGCCCGAGTCCTGGGCCATCGCCAACGACCCCCGCACCCTCGGCGCCACCGACATCGTCGTGGCCGACACCCTCGGCCAGGTATACCCCGGCCAAGTAACCGCCCCGGTCTCCGCAGTCCGCGACACCACTCCGCCGCGCCGTATCGTGTTCCACGGCCACGACACGTGGGGCATGGGCGTAGACAACACGCTCGTCGCCGTCGCCGCGGGAGCCACCATGGTCGACGGCGCGCTCGGCGGCCTAGGTCTGGTTCACCCCCGCAACCCTGGCCGAGCTTGTGACGCCCGCCGAGAACCTCCTCACAGACCTCGGCGAGCCCAACCGTTCCCGCGCCGCCGAAGGCGCCCGCTCGAAAGCAGCCGTCTTCGACTGGGTCATCGAGTAGCGCGCGGCGCCCCCATTCCTGGGTCGATCCGAACCGGGCCCGCGGCGGTCGGCACAATCGGGAAGTCGAAGATCGCGGTCGGCAGATACACCGTCGCGCACGAGTTCGGAATGTCGACGACGCCGGAGAACCTTCCTTCGATCGGGGCCGCGCCGAGCAGCAGATACGCCTGCTCGGGGCTGTAGCCGAACTTGGTCAGGTAGTCGATGGCGTGCAAGCAGGCGCGTTCGAACGACAACTGCGAATCCAGGTAGCGCTGTTCACCCTTCAATGTCACCGAAGTGCCGGAGAAGGCCAGGAACTCGGTGTAGTTCGGGCCCTCATTGCCGGGCATGAAGATCGCGTTCTCTGATACGCCGTAGAGCTCCATCCCGTTCTTGATCAGGTCGACGCGCAGGTCGATGAACCCGCCCATCTCGATCGCGCCGCAGAAGGTGATCTCGCCGTCGCCCTGGGAGAAGTGCAGGTCACCGACCGACAGCTTCGCGCCGTCGACGAACACCGGATAGAACACCCGACTGCCTCTGGTGAGGTTCTTGATGTCCTGGTTGCCGCCGTTCTCCCGCGGCGGCGCAGTGCGGGCGGCCTCGCCGGCGGCCAGGTCGAAGGCGGCACCGGTCAGCGATCCGAGGATGGCGTCCTGAGGTTCGGGCGGCAGGGCGAGCGGGGGCACCCGGTGCGGGTCGGTGGCGATCAGTGCACCTTCACGGGCGTTCCACTTCGACAACAGCGCGGCCGACGGCGCGGTCCCCATCAGGCCGGGGTGCATGATGCCGGTGAACTTCACGCCGGGGACGTGGCGCGAGGTAGTGGTGTGGCCGCTGAAATCCCAGATTGCCTTGTAAGCGTCGGGGAAGTGTTCGGTGAGGAAGCCGCCGCCGTTGTCGGTGGCGAAAATGCCGGTGTAGCCCCAACCTTGGCCGGCGAGGGGACCCGAGTCCTCCTGCGGGATCGGGCCGATGTCGAGGATGTCGACGATCAGCAGGTCACCGGGCTGGGCGCCCTCCACCGCGAAGGGGCCCGACAGGCAGTGCACGGTGCTCAGCGGCGCGTTGAGGACGTCCTCGGCCGAGTCGTCGTTGACGATCGCGCCGTCGAACCATTCGCGCACGTGCACCCGGAACTCGTCGCCCGGTTTCACGGTCACCGGGGCGGGGATGTCGGGATGCCAGCGGTTGTGGCCCACGTGGGTCTGGTCGGTGAACTTCTTGGCCGAGTCGAGCGGAAAGAGCAGTTCGGGCATGTCGGAAGTCCTTCGGTTTCAGGGGCGGGGGAGGGTGCGGTGCAGGGGGTTTCGGGTCACCGGCGCCTTGCTCCGGCCGGCGGGCGCGCCGACGACGGCCGGCTCGTCGGCGGTGCGGGTGGTCGCCTCGATCAGCCGGGCCGCGGCGGAGCCGGTACCGAGCAACCCCGCGACGGCGAACCCGCGCTTGCTCGGTGCCGCGCAGTCGGGGCAGTCGGTGACCTGGGGGATCGCGCTCATCGGGAAGCTCTGATCGAAGCCGCCGCAGTCGCCGCAGCGGAACCGGTAGAGGGGCACTGAAGAATCACCTCATTTACTTTCACTTGAACATGTTGCGTATGGGTTCGATGGAAGGCGGTGTCGATCTCGACCGCCTTTCCGCAGTGTGACGTTCGTATTACCGTACCGAGGGCTCGTATCGCGGACATTAATTTTCAAATGAATTATCGCCGCTTGAAAATATTGCGCCTAGCGTCTGCCTTGCTCGGCCCTTCAGCCCCGCCGCAGCGAGACAAGCTAGGAGAACCACCGATGAGTACTGCACAACCCTCCACCGGGAGCAGGTGGTCGCGCTTCCAGGCGTGGGCCGCCAAGGACAACATCGAGGACTACTCACTGCGCTACGCGCCGAAGTCCTTTCGTCGCTGGAGCCCGATGGCGTGCTCGGTCACCGCACTCGGCGGCATCGCCTACCTCGCCGACTACTCCATCGGCGCCTCGATCGCGGTGACCCACGGTGCGTCGAGCGCGGTGGTGGCGATCCTGGTCGCGGCGGTGACCATCTTCCTCACCGGCATCCCGATCTCGTACTACGCCGCCAAGTACAACCTGGACATGGATCTGCTGACCCGCGGCGCCGGCTTCGGCTACTTCGGCTCGACCCTCACCAGCCTGATCTACGCCAGCTTCTGCTTCATATTCTTCGCGCTCGAGGGCGCGATCATGGCGCAGGCGATGCTGGTGGCGTTTCACATGCCACTGTGGCTGGGCTATCTCGTCGGCTCGATCGTCATCATTCCGCTGGTCCTCTACGGCATGGCGGCGCTGGCCAAGTTCCAGGTGTGGACCCAGCCGCTGTGGTTGATCCTGTTCGCCGCGCCCCTGGTGATGATCGCCGCCGCCGACCCGACCGGGTTCGACGGCTTCCTGTCCTGGGCGGGCAACGACGGCAGCACGAAGGTGAGCGCGATCGCGGTCGGCGCGGGAGCTGGTGTGGCGCTGTCGCTCATCGCGCAGATCGGTGAACAGGTCGACTACCTGCGCTTCATGCCGGAGAAATCGGAAACTTCGCCACTGCGCTGGTGGGCTGCGGTACTGGCGGCAGGCCCCGGCTGGGTCATTCTCGGCGCGGCCAAGCAGATCTGTGGCGCGTTCCTCGCGTTCTACGTCGCAGGTCAGGTCGGATTCACCAGGGCCACCGAGCCGATCGAACAATTCCTCGGCGCGTACGGCTCGGTCATCCACAACCATGCGGTCGCGTTGACCATCGCCACGGTGATGGTGCTGCTCTCGCAGATCAAGATCAACGTCACCAACGCCTATTCGGGTTCGCTGTCGTGGTCGAACTTCTTCTCCCGGGTGCTGCACATGCACCCCGGCCGCGTCGTGTGGCTCGGCCTGCACATCGTGATCGCGACAACGTTGATGCTGGCCGACATGTTCACGGTGCTCAACACGATTCTCGGCTTCTACTCCAATGTCGCCATCGCCTGGATCGGCGCCATCGGGGCCGACATGGTGATCAACAAGGGCATTCTGAAGATCAGCCCGTCCTACATCGAATTCAAACGGGCGTACCTGTACCCGATCAACCCGGTCGGGTTCGTGTCCATGTTGGCCGGTTCGGCGCTGTCGATCACCGCCTACTTCGGCGCGTTCGGTCCGCTGTTGGCAGCGTGGTCGCCCTATCTCGCGCTGGCGGTCGCGATGGTGCTCACGCCGATCATCGCGATCGTCACCAAGGGTAAGTACTACCTGGCGCGACCCAATCCGCTGCGTGAGGAGATCGAGAAGGAACCGCTGTGGGCGGGCCAGACCCTCCAGGATGTGGTTGACGGGAAGAGCTACGAGCTGCCGGATATGGTGCACGACTGCCCGTTCCACGGCGGTCCGATCTCTTCGCTCACTTGCACATTGACCAAGGGCTGCCACGAGATGTGCCAGTCGCCGTCCTACGTCGACGGTGTCGGTGCGGTGGAACTCGGTTTGCCGGTGCCGAAGCCGCGCGCATCGGTCGAAGTCGGGTGAGGTCAGTGTCCCGACCGGTCAGCACCGCCCGGTCGGGACACTGCCGTCGTTCAGGAATTCAGTTCGGTGAGCACACTGAACTGCAGTGCGTCGGCGTCGGCCAGGTAGACCGGCTGGGTCGTATGCGACCCACGGACCATCACCTCGCCGCGCGGCCCGCAATAACTGACCCGACCAGCGTTGCGTTCGATCGCGCGCAGGTCCAGGCTGCGGGCCGACTCGGCCAGCGACGCGAACAACAGCACTCCTTCGTAACAGGATTCGCCGATGTTGTTCAACGCGGGCGCGAAGGTGCCGAAGCGGCTGCTGTACCTACTGCCGAAATCCATCGCGGCCGTGGAGACGACGCCCTCGAAATAGCCAGAGGCAGTGAGCAATCCGTGCGAGGAATTCGCGCCACCTGCATACAGCACGTCCTCGCCGATCATCATCGACAGCCGCAGCTTGTCGTGATCGAGGCCGGCCCGGGCGAAAGCCTGGTTGAATGCGGCGCAGTCGGCACCGACCATGAACAGCAGCACGCCCTGAGCGGTAGAGGTACGAATCAGGTCGAGCGCGGCTCCGAATCGGCGGCCGCCCAGCGGTACGTAGGTTTCGCCGACAATCGTGATATCGGTGTCCGCAGCGAATTCACGAGTGGCCCTCGCGGTTTCGCGGGGCCAAACGTAGTCGTTGCCGACCACGCACCACCGGCTGATGCCGAGTTCGCTTCGAAGCCACCGCAAGGCGGGGAACAGCTGTTGGTCGGGGGTCTCGCCGACCATGTAGACGCCGTCGGAATCCTCGCCGCCCTCGTAGAAGGTGGTGTAGACGTAGGGCACCCGGCCTGCGGTCTGTGGGGTGATCGCCTTGCGCGCATTGGACAGATGCCAGCCGATGACACCGTCGATCTGACCGCGTTCGATCATCCGGTCGATGCGCATGGCCAGCTCAGGCAGCGAGGCACCGGCGTCGACGGGATGCAAACGCACCGGCCGATCGAGGATGCCGCCCACGCGGTTGATGTCCTCGGCGGCCAGCGTCGCGCAGGCTTCCGAGGACGGACCGAACATGCCTGCCGGTCCGCTCAGCGGGATCACCAGCGCGATGTCGACCGTGTCGCGGGTGGGGCGAATCACCAGAATCACCACCGTATATTTTCATTTGAATATGCACCATACGGCGTTGTATATAGTTGCTGTTGTGGACGATAGCACTGGACCGGCAGCCCTCGCAGAGTTGGCGCGTTCGCTGCGCCAAGTCTCACAGGAGCTGGATCGCACTCTGGCCACCTGTCTGGGGGAGCCCTCGGTCGCCCGCTGGCACGTGCTCGGCGCGGTCGCCGATGGTGCGGGGCGGTCCATGTCACAGCTGGCCGAGGCGAGTCTGCTCACCGGCGCGAGCCTGACCAGGCTGATCGACGCCATGATCAACGACAATCTGGTACTGCGCAAAGTCGACGATCACGACCGGCGCCGGGTGCTGGTGTTTCCGACACGGCGCGGGATGCTCACCCACGAGGTGATGACGCGCGCAGTCGAACAGAGCGGGCTCGCGGTTCCGGCACCCGAACACGATCGGCTAGTCGTGGCGCTGGCCGACATCCTCGACCGGGTACGGCTGGCGGACTCGGCGCCGCTGAGCAGCGTGGGCTAAGAGGTCAGTAAGACCTGGGGTATCAGGGGGATCCCGGATGGCGCGGTTTACGGTGGCCAGCCAGACTGGACAGCATGACTTCGCACGCCATGGGGACCGAGGCCGTCGACGCGGCGGCCGCCACCGATATCGCGGCCGCCGCATTAGATCTGGTCAAGCTGTACGGATCGGGAGATACACAGGTCAAGGCCCTGGACGGGGTGTCGGCGGACTTCGCCAAGGGGGAGTTCACCGCGATCATGGGGCCGTCGGGGTCGGGTAAGTCGACGCTGATGCACTGCCTGGCCGGCCTGGACAGTGCCAGCTCGGGCACGGTCAGCATCGGTGACACCGCGCTCACGGGGCTGTCCGACAAGCAGATGACGGCGCTGCGGCGGGATCGGATCGGGTTCGTGTTCCAGGCGTTCAACCTGGTTCCCACGCTCACCGCGCTCGAGAACATCACCCTGCCGCTGGATATCGCGGGCCGCAAACCCGACCAGGAGTGGCTCGACACCGTCGTGAAGCGGCTGGGTCTGGGCGACCGGCTCTCGCATCGGCCCAGCGAACTGTCCGGTGGGCAGCAGCAGCGGGTGGCGTGTGCGCGGGCGCTGGTGGGCAAGCCGGAGATCATCTTCGGCGACGAGCCAACGGGCAACCTGGATTCGCATTCCTCGGGTGAGGTGCTGTCGATCCTGCGCGCCTCGGTCGACGAGTTCAACCAGACCGTGGTGATCGTGACCCACGATCCGCGCGCGGCCGCCTATGCCGACCGGGTCGTGTTCCTCGCCGATGGCCGGATCGTGGATGAGCTGCGTGCGCCGACTCAGGATTCGATCCTCGACCGGATGAAGGCGCTGGAAGCCCGATGAGTAACCCGATGCGCAAGGTCGCCTTGCGTAACCTCGCCGCGCACAAGGTGCGCTTGGCATTGACCCTGTTGTCGGTGGTGCTCGGCACCGCCTTCATCTCCGGATCGTTCGTCTTCACCGACACTTTGCAGCGCACTTTTGATGGGATTTTCGAAGGCCAGGCACGCGGCGTGGACGTGCGCGTGGGCCCTTCGGATCGCCAATCACTGGGTCTACCAACCAATATCGTCGACGCGCTGGCCAAGACCGAGGGTGTCGAACGGGTCGCGCCCGCGGTGAACGGCCCGGTCGTGTTGCTGGAACCCGACGGCAAGAAAGCCGTACAGACCGGTGGCGCACCGAGTTTCGGCCTGTCCTATATGCCGCCGGAGAAGGCTGTCGAAGCGCCGGACAAGTTCGTGGCGGGCGCGGCACCCATCCAGACCAACGAGATCGCGCTCAACACCGGCGGTGCCGAGAAGGCCGGACTGAAGGTCGGCGACAAGACCAAGGTGCTGATTCCGTCCAAGGGTGACCCGTTCGAGGTGACCCTGACCGGCATCTACGAGATGGCCGGGACCGACGGCGGCGGTCTGGTCGCGGTGATGTTCACCGAACCGCAGGCGCGGCAGCTGTTCACCGACGGCTCGCACGTCGCGTACGCGGATATCGCGGCCGCGCCGGGCATTTCGGCCGACGACCTGCGCGACCAGCTGGCCGCGGGCCTGCCCGATTACAAGGTGCAGAACTCCGAGCAGGTCCGCGAGGACATGAAGAAGCAGATCTCCGACGCGCTCACCTTCATCAATTACTTCCTGCTCGCCTTCGGCGCGATCGCACTGATCGTGGGCACGTTCATCATCTACAACACCTTCTCGATGATCGTGGCGCAGCGACTGCGCGAACTCGCGCTGCTGCGCGCGATCGGCGCCAGCCGTGCGCAAGTCGGACGGTCGGTGGTCGGTGAGGCCATCGTGATCGGTTTGATCGGCAGTGCACTCGGGTTGGCCGCGGGTATCGGGTTGGCGTACGGGTTGTCGGCGTTGCTCAACGCGTTCGATCTTGGGCTGCCCACCGGTTCGTTGACGGTGCTGCCGCGTACCGCGATCGTCGCGCTGGCCGTGGGTTTGATCGTGACCGTGGCCAGTGCGTACGCACCTGCCCGTCGCGCTTCGAAGGTGCCGCCGGTCGAGGCGATGCGGTCCGAATTCGCCAGTGCCGGTGACTCTTTGCGTGTCCGTACCGCGATCGGCGCGGTCATGGCCGTTGCCGGTGGCGTGCTCGTGTACGTGGGTGCGCAGGGCACCGGCAAGGGCGCGGCGGTGACCGTCGGTGTCGGCGCGCTGGCCCTGATTCTGGCGGTGCTGCTGGCCGCGCCCGCGTTGTCGCGGCCGATGGTGCTCGTGCTCGGTGTGCTCACCCGGCCGTTCGGTCCGATCGGGCAGATGGCGCGCAACAACGCCACCCGCAACCCACGTCGCACCGCCGCCACCGCGTTCGCGCTCACGCTGGGCCTGATGCTGGTCTCGGCGATCGGCATCTTCGGCGCCTCGGCGAAAACCAGCGTCGGTGAGCTCATCGACAAGGGCGTGAAGGCCGAATATGTGCTCGCCGGACCGCAGATGATCGGTGCGCCGATCGGCGCGGTCGAAGCGGTGCGCACCCAGGTGCCGGGGATCGGCGATGTCACCGGGGTCAGGGCCGTCGCGTTCAAGGTCGGCGACGACCAGACCATGGCTACCTCACCGGACGGTCCGATCGACCCGGTGATGGACATCGACATGATCAGCGGCACCAGCACCATCCCCGCGGGTGGCACGCTCGTCAGCGAGACCGAGGCCACCGATCGTGGGTGGAAGGTGGGCGACAAGGTCGGCATCACCAGCCTGGACAAGAAGCAGCTCGAGCTCACCGTGTCGGGCATCTACGCCGACTCGCAGCTGCTGGGCCCGATGGTCGTGGATCCCGGCGTCTACGAGCAGTTGATGCCACAGAGCCTGCGCACCAACATCTACGTATTGGTCAAGGCCGAGGCGGGCGCGGACCTCACGGCGATGCGGGCGAACCTGGAGAAGGCCACCGAACCGTTCGTGGTGGTGCAGGTCCAAGACCACGAGCAGTTCAAGGGCGCACAGGGCAAACAGATCGACACCCTGCTCGCCATTCTGTATGGCCTGCTCGCACTGGCCGTGGTGATCGCGGTGCTCGGCATCATCAACACCCTGGCCCTGTCGGTGGTGGAGCGTCGCCGCGAAATCGGCATGCTGCGCGCGGTCGGCACCCAGCGTGCCCAGGTGCGCCGCACGATCTACCTGGAATCCATGCTGATCGCCATCTTCGGCGCGATCGTCGGACTGGTGCTGGGCATCGCGCTGGGCGTCGGATTCCTGCGTACCTTGCGCGATATGGGCATCAACGAGATCACCATTCCGTGGTCGCAGTTGCTGATCGTGTTGGTCGCGTCCGGTGTGGTGGGTGTGCTGGCGGCGGTGTGGCCGGGTGTGCGGGCCGCGCGAACGCCTCCGCTGGCGGCTATCGCTGACCTGTAGTTCCGTTGAGACCGGCGTCATCGCACACTTCGCGGCCCGATAGTCAGAATTCTGACTGGGAGCCGACGAAGTGTGCGATTACGCCGGTTCTTCTATGCGGGGTAGCGGTCGTACCAGGTCTTGGTCGGCTGGCCGTTGGTCGTCGGTGGGGTGAGGCCGAATTCGGTGCAGTAGTCGGTGGCCAGCAGGTCGAGGATGCGGCGGGCGTCGACGGTGTGGGCCCAGGTTCGGGGCAGGGCGGAGTGGCCGTAGCGGGCGCCGAGCAGGCTGCCGGTGATCGAGCCGGTGGCGTCGCTGTCACCGGAGTGATTGACCGACAACAGCAGTCCGGTGCGGACGATGTCGTGCGGTGTACCGCCCAGGCCCTCGGCGGCCAGGGTCGCGAAGACGGCGATCGACAGGGCTTCGGGGCCGATCCAGCCTTGACCTAGGGTTTCGACGTCTTCCGCAGTGGGATAGCGTCTTTCGCGTTCGATGCGGGTGGCCAGTCGGTGTGCCGCGTTGAGGGCGGCCGCGGTTTCCTCGTGGCCGGGGTAATTCGCCAGTTCGATTCGGGCGCGCGACAACGCGGTGGCGGTGTCGGTGCCGCGCGACAGTTGGTAGATCAGCGCGGACAGCGTCCCCGCCGGGAGCCAGCCGCTGGGGTGGCCGTGCGTGAGAGCTGCTGCATCGCAACCCAATTCGAAGATCGCGTCGGTGACCGCACCGGAACGGTCTGCGGCGTAACCGAATCCGCACGGGGCCGCGCGCATCACCGCGCCACTGCCCTTGGAGTGGTTGATGGGCTGGTCGCGGGTGCCCAGCGGACTCGTCGGCGCTTGCCGGGCGGCCGCCTGACGCAGCGCGGAGTGGACCGAATCGGCCACGCCGCGTTGCTCGATCAGCTCGGGGTAGGCGCGCAGGGCGCTGTAGAGCGGGTTCGGTTGGTCCGGAAAGTCGGTGATCTGCCCGCGCAACCACACGAGCAGACCCTGCTGCAGCAGACCCATCGTGCCGCCGACGCCGGTCGCCCTGGCTCGCACCGAACCTCGGATGAGCGCTTCCACGGTGAAAGCCGTGAGCTGCGTTTCCTCGGAGATACGCAGCGGGTCCACGTCGGTGAGCCCGGCACGGCCGTAGACGTCTCTGATCTGGTGCAGTGCCATGGTTTCGATCGGGGCGCCAAGGGCGTCACCGATCGCGCCGCCGAGCAGACAACCGCTGACCCGCTGTGCCCACATCGATTCGGCCGTCGCCTGGCGCGGGGCATTGCCGTTGCGGACTTCCGAGCGCGACCCGGCGCTGGTCGGCAGGGGAGCCGAGGTCGTTGATCGCGGGGCACGGGTTTCGGGCTCGGTCTGCACACGGTGGATCGACGGCACCGGTTCACGTCCCGAGGACGGGCGTCGGCGCAGGGCGTCGGTGAGTGCGGTGGCGAAGGCGGTGCAGGTGGGGAAGCGGTGTTCGCGGTCTTTGGCCATGGCTTTGGACAGCACGGCGTCGACTGCGGTGGGCAGGGCGGTGCGGCGGCTGCTCGCCGCGGGTGGTGGGTTGTTGAGGTGGCCGAGCATGACCGTGGCGGGGTTGGCGGCGTCGAAGGGGCCGGTGCCGGTGAGCAGACGAAACACCGTGCAGGCCAAGGAGTATTGGTCACCACGGCCATCGAGCGGGGCGCTGCTGAGTTGTTCGGGGGAGGCGTAGGCGATGGTGGCGGTGAATTGGCCGGTGCGGGTCAGGCCGCCGGTGTCGCCGAGCAGTTTCGCGATGCCGAAGTCGGTGAGCACGACCCGTTCGTCGAAGCCGGCACCCACGCCCGCGGTGCGCGAGAGCAGGATGTTGGCGGGCTTCACGTCACGGTGCAGGACGCCCTGGCGGTGGGCGTAGTCCAGGGCGCTCGCGGTCTGGGTGACGATCTGGGCGATGCGGTCGATGCCGAACTGCTGCACCGGAACTGCCGAGGCGTCGGTGCCGTCGACGAACTGCATGGCGATCCACAGGCGTTCCTCGTCGACGCCGCGGTCGTAGACGGTGATGATGTTGGGGTGATCGAGCTGGGCGATCAGGTCGGCTTCGCGTTCGAATCTGGCCCGGATCTCCATGTCGGAGAACAGGTCTCGGTGCATGAGCTTCAACGCAGTCAGGCGCGGCAGCCTGCGGTCCCTGGCCGCGTACACCGCACCCATCCCCCCGCGCCCCAGTTCCCGTTCGATGACGAAACCGGCGAACACCGACCCGCGCCGCAACATCGCCCCACCCCGTTCATCGAACCTATCGTTGGCAGCCTAGTAGGCGCAGGCGCTGAACGCGTCCTAGTCTCGCGCACCCGGTCGTAGCGGACACCGGCCGCAGTCGTCGAGCGCGCGTGGTCAGCGCGGCCCGCTGAGGTGGCCCAGCGCCCGCGAGATCCGCGAGCTCACAGGATCGGCCGATGAACGTCGGCTACACCGCCGGGGCGTGGGTGTCGGCCCAGCGGGTGATGTCGCCGCGGTCCAGGGCCGTGGCCAGTAAGTCGGGGAACTTGTCCGGGGTGCAGGCGAAGGCGGGGATGCCGAGGGCTGCCAGGGCGGCGGCGTTGTCGTGGTCGTAGGCGGGGGCGCCTTCGTCGGACAGGGCGAGCAGGACCACTACCTGCACGCCTGCCTCTTTCATCGCGTTGCAGCGGCGCAGCATCTCGTTGCGGACGCCGCCCTCGTAGAGGTCGGAGATGAGCACGAACAGGGTGTCGGTGGGGCGGGTGATCAGGGTTTGGGAGTAGGCGATGGCGCGGTTGATGTCGGTGCCGCCGCCCAATTGGGTGCCGAACAGGACGTCGACGGGGTCGCTGAGTTTGTCGGTGAGGTCGACGATCTCGGTGTCGAACACGACCAGCGAGGTCTTCAACGACCGCATCGACGCCAGCACGGCGCCGAACACCGAGGCGTACACGACGCTGGCCGCCATCGAACCGGATTGGTCGATGGCCAGGACCACATCGCGCTGGATCGACTGCGATTTGCGGCCGTAGCCGACCAGGCGTTCGGGCACGATGGTGCGGTGTTCGGGCAGGTAGTTGGCCAGATTCTTGCGGATGGTGCGGTTGAAATCGATATCGCGCAGCTTCGGGCGGTGGGTGCGGGCGGCGCGGTTGATGGCGCCGGAGACCGCGGCCACGGTCTTGGCGGCGATGCGCTGCTCGATCTCGCGCACCACCTTCTCCACCACCATGCGCGCGGTGGCCTTGGTGGTTTCGGGCATCACGCTGTTGAGGCTGAGCAGGGTGCCCACCAGGTGCACGTCGGGTTCCACCGACTCCAGCAGTTCGGGTTCCAGCAGCAGTTGGGTGAGGTTCAGGCGGTCGACGGCGTCGCGCTGCATCACCTCGACCACGGTCGCGGGGAAGTAGTTGCGGATGTCGCCGAGCCAGCGGGCCACGCGGGGCGCTGAACTGCCCAGTCCGCCAGAGCGTTTCGACGACGCGCCGCCCTCGCCGGTGTTGTAGAGGGCTCCCAGTGCCTGGTCCATCGACTGGTCGGCGCCGGAGGACAGGCCGCCGAGTTGGTCTTCGGCTGCGGACCCGAGCACGAGACGCCAACGGCGAGACTGGGTTTCGTCGGGTGCGGTCATCGGTGCTCCTAGTTGTCGAGCGAGAGATCTGGATGCGGTGCCGGGCGCTGGGCCGCCCGCGATTCGCGGTGCGCGACCCTCCGTGGCGCTATGGGCCACTGGATTCGAAGTCGCGCATGGCCGGGCCACAGGTGAGGCGTCAGGTGGCTGCGGAGGCATGTCACCCTGCTGCTCCGAGGATTGCGGTCGCCGCGCGCAGTGCAAGTTGCCCGCGGATCGGGTCGATTGCAGCGGGTGAGGCGGCGGTGATCGATGCTGAGCCGGTATCTCGCAGGGACTGGCTGATGGCTCGGCGTTCGCCGGATTCGAAGGAGCCGAAGGTGCGGCGCAGCAGCGGGAGGGTGGCGACGAACTGGTCCTCGTCGAGGGCCCGAAGCCATTCGTCGATGCGGCGCAACAACTCTCGGTCGTGGACTAACAACAGCCCACGTCCGCCGAGGAAGCCGTCGATCCAGGCGGCCTTGGCGGCGGGGGTGTTGCCGATGGACAGGGCGGCGGCGAGGCGGCGGGCGGAGTCGGCGTCGTCGATGCGTTCGGCGTCGCACAGCAGGCGCACCGCGCGGCCGCCGATCGCGCCGTGGACGTCGTCGCGGTCGGCGATGCGCTGCAGGGTGGCCAGCCATTCGGTGGTGGCGTGCTCGTCGTCGCGGGTGCTGATGGCGGTGTGCGCGGCGTCGATCTGGGTGCGCAGGGCTTGCGCGGCGTCGGTGTCCAGGCCGGTGACCGCGCCGGGCAGACCCGCGCAGATCCGGACCAGCAGGCCGTCGGCGACGTGGATGAGTGCCTTGGTGTCGGTGCCGCGGACGTCGCCGTAGCGCAGGGTGCGGGTGAGGCCGGGCAGGGCGCTGAGCAGGTGGGTGACGTCGTGGTCGAGGGCGGCGGCCGCGTCGAGTCTGGTGATCAAACCGTCGGTGGCACCGCCCAAGTCGGCGAGTAGTGCGGTTTCCAGTGCGTCGGCCAGTTCGGTGACGGTGACGCCGTCGCGGCCGGCGGTGTCGAGGATTTTCGTTTCCGCCGCGGTGCGCAGGGTGGTTCCCCAGATCGCGGCTTCGACGATGCTGACCTCGAATTCGGGTTCCCAGCGCAGGGTCCAGCTCTCGCGGAACGTGCCGGTGCTGCGGACTTCGCCGACGGTCGGTGTGCCCCAGCCGATGCCGAGCAGGCGCAGGCGATGCAGCAGGTGCGAACGTTCGACGTCGCGTTCCTTGCGCAGGTCCAGGTCGAGATTGCGGGCAAGCGCCTCCTGCTTGAGCCGCAGGGTTTTGCTGCGCGCCCGCAGATCCGCCGCCAGCGGGACCGTCGGGGTGTCCTCGGGGACGCCCCCCAGTGTTTCGCCGACAACGAGTTCGTCGATGACCAGCCGCAGCATGGTCTCGTCGCCACCGCACATCACCGACCGCACAGCCTCGGTGACCTCGGACAAGCCGGGTAGTGGCCGCTCGCGCAACGCCGCCAGGGTGTCCGCCAGCCGCACCGCCTCGATGATGTGCGCGCTGGACACCGGCAGATCGTGCCTGCGCAACACCCCGGCGACCTTGGTCAGCCAGCGCGCCACCGGCCGCTCGGTCTCGGTGAACAGGTGGTGGTACCAGCCGGGCGAGGTGACACCCGCCCCGTAGCCGGAGCCCGCCGCCAGTCGCGAATGGGTCCACGGCACCCAGGTGAGTGCCGCCTTGGTCTTCGGTAGGCCCTTGAGCAGGCGCATATCCGGCGCGGCTGGGCCGAGTGGGCCGGTCAGCGCGGGTGCGTGCCACGCGCCGCACACCACTGCCAACCGCTTCGCACCGCCCTTGAGGACCTGTCGCATCACCTGCCGCATATGCGCCTCGCGCACCAAGGTGTGCTGATCGACGATCAGTGGTGCGAGGGTGGCAGCGTCTTCGTCCGATGGCATCGGGAGTTCGAATCCAGCTGTAGCTGAAGATGTTTCGAGCTGAGGCGTCGCCCCGCTCGACGGTGCCGCGCTGCCCGGCTGAACCGGGCCGCCTAGCTGCGTCGCATCGCCCGGCGGGGCAGCGTCGCGTGGCTGCGTTGCATCGCCCGGCTGTGTCGCGCTGCCGGGTGATTCCGTGTGGATGGCATCTTCGCGTAGTGCTGCCATTGCTTCGGTGATGGCGTCGAAAGCCGTGCTGTCGGGGACGGATTCGACGACGGCGTCCCACCAGCGTTCGGCGTCGTCGTAGCCTGCGGCGGCGGCCAGGGCGGCGAGAGGGTCGCCGCTGTTTGTGCGGGTGTCGTCTTCGGCGGCGAGGACGGTGGTGGCCGGGAGGTCGCAGAAGCGGACCGGGACGGCGTGGTCGACGCCGTAGCGCATGGCCTGCCATTCGGGGGAGAACACCGCGAACGGCCAGAAGGCGGCGCGTGCGGGGGAATCCGGGACGTAGGCGAGCAGGGCCACCGGTGGGGTCATCGTGTCGGCGGCCACGAACCCGACCAGGGGGTCGGCGTCGGAGGGGCCCTCGATGAGGATCGCGTCGGGGCGGAACTCCTCGAGCGCGTGGCGCAGCGAGCGCGCGGATCCCGGCCCGTGGTGGCGGATGCCGAACACCCGCGTCACGGGCGCCCCCTCGGTGTCTGGGCGGACGCCGTTGTCGGCTGCCGATGCGTCGGCGTCTGGCACCGATCGGGCGTGGCCGGTGTGTTCACTCATCGAAATCCCCATGTGCGCTGTGTGTTCCGTCCTCCCTCGGCGTCGGTTCTCAGTTCGAGATCTCGCGGCAGGCCCGGTAGAAGTCGGCCCAGTCGGGGCGTTCCCGGACTACGGCTTCGAGGTATTCGGTCCAGACGACCGAGTCCGCTACCGGGTCCTTGATGACCGAGCCCAGGACCGCGCCCGCGATGTCGGAGGCGCGTAGGACGCCGTCGCCGAAGTGGGCGGACAGGGCCAGTCCGTTGGTGATCACCGAGATCGCCTCGGCGGTGGACAGGGTGCCCGACGGGGATTTGAGTTTGGTGCGGCCGTCGGCGGTGATGCCGGATCGCAGTTCGCGGAACACTCGCACCACGCGGCGGACTTCCTCGGCGGCGGCGGGCACCGAGGGCAATTCCAGTGCGGCGCCGAGCTGTTCGACGCGGCGGCTGACGATGGCGACCTCGGAGTCCTCGTCGGCGGGCAGCGGCAGCACCACGGTGTTGAAGCGGCGGCGCAGCGCCGAGGACAGGTCGTTCACGCCGCGGTCGCGGTCGTTGGCGGTGGCGATCACGTTGAAACCCTTGGCGGCCTGCACTTCTCCGCCCAGTTCGGGGACCGGCAGGGTCTTCTCGGACAGGATGGTGATCAGCGCATCCTGCACGTCGGAGGGGATGCGGGTGAGTTCTTCGATGCGGGCGATGGCGCCGGTGCGCATGGCGGTCATGACCGGGGAGGGGACAAGGGCGGCGTCGCTGGGTCCTTCGGCGAGCAGGCGGGCGTAGTTCCAGCCGTAGCGGATCGCCTCCTCGGCGGTGCCGGAGGTGCCCTGCACCAGCAGGGTGGACTCGCCACTGATCGCGGCGGAAAGATGTTCCGATACCCAGGTTTTCGCCGTGCCGGGCACACCGAGCAACAGCAACGCCCGGTCGGTGGCCAGGGTGGCGACCGCGACCTCCATCAGCCGACGCGGACCGACGTACTTGGGCGTGATCACGGTGCCGTCGTCGAGGGTGCCCCCGAGGATATAGGTGACCACCGCCCACGGCGACAGCTTCCATGACGGCGGTCGGACGCGGTCGTCGACGCGAGCCAGGGCAGCCAGTTCGTCGGCGAAGGCCTGTTCGGCGTGCGGGCGCAGCAGGGTGGTGGACGGTTCGGTGGTGGTCATCGCAGCTCCTCGAGCATGGTGGCGCGGTCGGTGAGATCGTGGGCTAGCCGGTGGAAGGCCTGTTGCCAGGCGGGATCCTCGGTGGTGTCGGCCATGGCGGTGATGCGTTCGGCCAGGTCGATGGGCAGGTGCACGCTGGCCGCGGTGAGCAGCGCGCGGTCGGTGTAGACGCCCGCGCCGGCGTGCGGTTGGCGGGCAGTGGTGCGGGCGCGTTCGCTGAGGAGGCGCAGCACGTGGGCGGCCACGGGTTCGGGCCATGGGTGATCCAGGCCGGGCAGGATCGCGTGGAGTTCGTTGAGTTGGTGGGCGTCCAGGTCGAGGACGTGGTCGATCCGGTCGGCTGTATCGAGCAGGGTGAACAGTTCGCGACGGCGTAATACGGCCTGTTCGGTGGGGGTCGCGTGGGCGAATAGTGCACGGGCCCAGGCGGTGTCACGTTGGGCGAGGGTGCCGTCGACCCAGCCGTCCACGATCGCCTTGGCGTAGCGGGGTGGCAGGGACAGGCTCAACGCGGTGGTCGCGGTGGTGTCGCCGGTGGCGTGGACGATCGGTGCCCAAGCGCCCAGTGGCGTCGCGGCTATCGTTTGGTGGAGGGTCTTGATAGTCGAATCGGGTGTGTCCCAGCGCATTTTCGGCTGATCGGTGCCGTCGGTGATGCCGTCGCGGCGGGCCTGCGCATCGACCTCGGCGGGCACGGTTACTTCGACAGTGCCGTCGTCGTCCAC
The DNA here is from genome assembly GCF_042716995.1 of Nocardia sp. NPDC058640. Taxonomy (NCBI): domain Bacteria; kingdom Bacillati; phylum Actinomycetota; class Actinomycetes; order Mycobacteriales; family Nocardiaceae; genus Nocardia; species Nocardia sp. NPDC058640. The sequence continues at coordinate 889,965 of NZ_JBHXRG010000001.1, read as the reverse complement.
TCGAATCCAGGACGCCACCAGGGTCGCCATCCGTGCGCCGAACGCTGCGTCGGGGAGCTTGTTCAGCAAGGTGGTGGCCGTGCGCCGGACATCGCCGCGTCGATCGTCCAGTGCCCGCTCGAGCAGGTCTTCGTCCGCGCGGCTGAGCCCGTCCTCGAGCAACGCCAGCAGCTCCGCCTTGACCGGGCCTGACTCCTTCGGCCACGCCGCCGTCAGCACGGCGAGTGCGGCAGCCGGGTCGGCCCGGCGGGTGCGCGCGAACCAGTCCTTGCGCTCACCGGCGGTGCCGAACAGCCAAACATCGTGTGCTGCAGGTGTTCCCGCATCAGCGCCCCCCGTCTCGGGCACTGGGTGGTCGGTCGACACATCCGAAAGGGACGTGGATGTGTCGCTGGGGAACTCGTCGACCAGTTTCGCCCAGGCGGGGTTGTGGGCGGCGAGCCAGCGGCCGCGGCGGCCTGCCAGGCGCAGCAGTGGTGCTCGCAGGGACGTGTCGGAGGCGGCGGCGAGTGCCTGCACGCACAGCACGTCAGGGAGTCGGAAGTCGAACGGTGTCGCCGCCGCGAACCATTCGGGCAGGAAGGGGGACTTCGCGGCCAGGAGGCGGCTGAGGCGGTCGGCGGCGGGGCGCGGGAGTAGTGGGCGCGGATCATCCACTGCCGGTTGGGGTTTCGAAGCGGTTCGGGGGAGTTGGCCGCCGCGTAGGTAGAGGTCTTGTAGCGCGGCGGTGTGGAGCAGGCGGGTGGCCGGTTCGCCCGCGTGCTGGGGTACGGCGGTCGCGACCGCGGAGTCGACAGCGATGTTGTCGGCGCTGCGGCGGGCGGTGCCCAGCAGGGCTACGGAAACGAGTTCAGCCAGTGCGGGGGTAGCGGTGGTTTCGGTGGGGAACTCGGTTTCCAGATCGCTCACCTCACCAGCGCTGAACACCGAGATCGGGTCGAACCCATCGGCTCGCCACTCCCCGCAGACCGTCACGGGGTGGCCGCCGGCGACCGCGATCAACCGCCACGGGTGCACGCCCGCGGGCAACGGCAGCGCGGTGCCGTCGGCGGCGACGAGCTGCCAGCCGGTGTCGTCGAGCACCGGCACGACATCGGCCAGCAGCGCGGGCCAGGATCGCAACCACGGATCTCGGCTCAGCGCGTCGGCGTACGCATCCAGTGCCGCATCGATCGTCGTGCCGCCGACCGCGGGGATGGTTGTGAAAGGTTCGGGTACGCCGTGGCGAGTGCCCCAGTGTGCGCGCAGGGATGCCGCGCCGGGGTAGTAGTGCAGGTCGGCATCCACCTCGTGGCCGGGCGCGGGCACTTCGCCGGTGAAATTCGGTGTGGCGAAAGAATGTTCGATCAGCAGCGCCCACCGACCGCTGGTTCGTCCGCGTAGCCAGGTGCGGCGGGTGTGCAGGCGTTCCTCCTCGCTCGCCCGCATCCCGAGCACCAGCCAGTGATCGCGCACCGCGGGCTCGGTCAGCACCGATTCGGCGGGGGTCGGGTACCCGATATGGGTTCGGATGCCCGCTTGCAACGGCTCGGGCAGCGCGTCGAGCCTGCGATGGGCCAACACCAGCAGGTGCAGGCGGGCGTACTCGCGCAGCAGCAGCTCGGGCCAGTGTTCAGTGGTGACCACGGCAGCCGGCAGCCTGCGCAGAGCTTCCGCGATGCGGGGCGCCTGCGCATCGACCATGCGTGCCGCGATCGACTCGTAGGCGGCGAACGAACGGTCGGTCTGAGCCAACCCCGTGCGGATCTGATCGGTCAACCAGACCTCGAGCTCGGTCAACCCGGCCGCCACCCGGGTGCGCCGCTGTTCGACGGTGGCCTGCGACGGCACTGCCTTGGCCTTCGGCGCAGGGGCGGCTTTCACAGCCCGCCCAGCCAACCACTCGGCCGCGAAATCGGCCGGCGCACGCAGCACAGGCACCTGCCCGCTCGACCACGACAGCAACAGCGACAACGTGTGCTTACACGGGAACTTTCGGCTCGGGCACGAGCACTTGTACGCGGGCCCGTCCAGATCGACGATCGCCTGATACGGCTTCGCGCCACTGCCCTGACACAGCCCCCACACCGCGTTGTCGGCGGTACCGCACTCGCGCCAGCGACCGGCCAGCTTGCGCGCGGCAGCCAGCGAGCTCGCATCGGGCGCCAGCGCACGGACCTGTTCCTCGGTCCACGGCGTGCGTTGCTCGGTCATCGGTTCCCCCGTTCTCTGTTGCCGAAATATCTACCGCAACCCACCGACAACAAACGGTGCCGACGACAAAACTCCTGGAAAACACTGCCGCAGCGATATTTTCACGCACCAGGGCTTGCCGTGCACGTCAACATCTGGCATTCTGACCTGTTCGGCTCGCCCGGACCGCCCGCGCTGCTCGACGCAGCGTATCGCGGGTGTGAACACCGCATCGAGCTGCCCGTAGGGGTGGGCGAGGGGTGGACATCGAGGGCCCGGCGCGGCAGCACGATGACCATTCCACTCCCGCGGGCAGATTCGTGCGGGACACTGCGCATCCCCTGGGCGAACGCCCGGCGATCGGGTAGCGTTTGCTCCCAGGATCGCCGCGTTGTGCGCGGGCGCGAAGGGGGATGCCGCAAGTGTGCTCGGATCGGATCGCGGAGGTGGTCGCGCGCGAGCTCGCCGCCGACCCGGCTGTGGAGGAACGGGTCGGCGACTGCGTGCTCGCCGCACTCACCGCTGTCGACAGTGGCACGGCCGCAACGGATTCCGGCGACACCGGGGTGTTCCTGCGGTCGATCACCGTGCAGGGTTTTCGCGGGATCGGGCCTGCGGCGACGCTGCGCTTGAACCCGGGGCCCGGACTGACCCTGGTGGTCGGTCGCAACGGCAGCGGGAAATCCAGTTTCGCCGAAGCCGCGGAGTTCGCGTTGACCGGCGGGAATCGGCGGTGGGACGGACGGTCGATCGCCTGGCGGGAAGGGTGGCGCAACCTGCACGAACCCGAGGACACCCGGATCGACGTCGAACTGCTCACCGCGGGCGAGCAACCCCAGCTCACCGTGAGTACCAGCTGGGACGCCAATGCTGAACTGGCACAGGCACAATGGATGGAGCAGCGAGGCCAGGAGTCGGCCACCTCGGTGGACCCGCGTGCCCGCAGACAACAGCTGGACCTGTACCGGCCCTTCCTGTCCTACAGCGAACTCGGCGCACTGGTCGACGGGAAGCCGAGCGACCTGTTCGACGCGCTGCACCGACTGCTCGGCCTCGACGAATTATCCGATGCCGCAGAACAAATCAGGCTCAGAAAGCTGGAACTCGAACGCGCGGTGCGTGATTCGCGTCAATCTCGAGCTGATCTGCTGGTCGAACTCGATGAAGCCGACGATGATCGCGCCCGCAGCGTGGCCGAGCTGCTGCGTGCGCCGGAACCCGATCTCGACGCGGTCGCCAAGGCGGTGGACGACTCGGTCCTCGGCATCGACGGACCGGAGGGCCTACGCGCGATCCTGCGGCTGACATTGCCCGACACGGCGCAAGTAACCACCGCCGCCGACCGGCTCGCCGCTGCGTGCAGGGAGGTGGCTGTTCACGCAACCGCTGATAGCGATGCCGACTTGCGGGTGCTCGAATTGCTCACGCGCGCACGCGAACACGTCACAGCCTCGGGATCCTGCGCCTGTCCGGTGTGTGGTCGCGGCGATCTCGACATCGAGTGGATTACTTCCGCGGATCGCGAAATCGAGGACCGTGCAAGTGAACTCGCGGCGCTGCGTGCAGCCACGGCGGAACGCGGTGCGGCTCTCGTTGCGGCACGGGCCCTGCCATCGACAGTGCCGGACTCCCTGCACAAGCTGCGCGGCGCCGTGTGGCACCTGTGGTCGGAGTGGGCCGCGCTGGCCACGGCTGACTGCGACGATCAGTTTCCAGATCGCCTGCGCACGGTTCACGCCGAACTCAGCACCGAACTCGCTGCGTTGCAAGCAAATACACGCACAGAACTGGATCACCTGGACGCGGTGTGGTCGCCCTTGGTCCCCCGCATCCTTGCCTGGCTAGATCCCGCCCGAGCCGTCGCCGACCACGCCAGCGAGCTGCGCATCGTCAAGAAGGCCGCCGACTGGCTCAAGTCCGCCACGGCGACGATCCGTGGCCAGCGGATGCAGCCCTTGGAGACCACTGCCCGCTGGGTGTGGGGCACCCTCCGCCAGCACAGCAATGTGGAGCTCGGAGCGATCCGCTTGCAGGGCAGTGCGGGCACGGCGCGACGGGTACTGCTCGATGTCACCGTCGACGAGGTGGACGGTGCCGCACTCGGAGTGATGAGCCAGGGCGAACTGCACGCGCTCGGGCTGTCGCTGTTCCTGCCACGGGCAACGGTGGCGGACAGTCCATTTCGGTTCTTGATGATCGATGACCCGGTGCAGGCGATGGACCCCGCGAAGGTCGACGGACTCGCGAGGGTGCTCGCGGAGGTTGCGGCCTCACGGCAGGTGGTGGTGTTCACCCATGACGAGCGGCTCGCCGAAGCGGTGCGGCGGATGCAACTCGACGCGACCGTGCTCGAAGTCCAGCGTCGCGAACGGTCGATCGTCGAGGTGCGCGTGACCGGCGACCCGGTACGCCGCTACCTCGACGATGCCCGATCCCTTTTGCGCACACCACAACTCCCGCCCGCCATCGCCGACGAACTCGTCGCGACCTGCTGCCGCTCGGCCATCGAAGCCGCCGGACTGGCGAAGGCACGCCAGGAACTCCTCGCCGCGGGTCTCGCGCACGGGGAAGTGGAACGGCGCGTGCGCAACGCCCACACCACCCGCGCGATGATCACCCTCGCCATCATGGGCGTCGGTGCGCGCGTGGACGACCTGAACAAGCACCTGAGCACAGTCGGCGGACGCTGGCTGGTCGGTGTGCTCAGGGACGCCACGGCGGGCGCGCACGTGCCGATCGACCGCCCGATGCGTGAATTGATCAGCGACACCGAACGATTCGTCACCTGGCTACGCGCACACGAGCCGAACGCGGTGCGTACGTGAACCGTCGAGGCAGGCCGTCGCGGGCGAAGTTCAGCCCGCGCCCCTCGGTGGCGGCCCGACTCGAAGCGGCCGAGAACTTGCTCGACGGCTCGGTGTCCGATGCCGGTGGCGTGTGGTCGCGGGCAGTGGCGTGGATTCTGCGATTGGCGCTCGAGCAGGCGGTGGACCAGTTGTGGGCACAGGTCGCGCCCGAGCTGATGCGCTGTCCGATGCGGGCGCAGCTGCTCGCGTTGCGCGTCTACGCCGGGCCGGAAACCGCTGGTCAGGTAGGTGCGGTGTGGGCAGCCCTGTCACGGGCGGCACATCACCTCGACTACGAGATGGCCCCCAGCGTCACCGACCTGCGGCGCTGGCGGGATCAGACCGCGGAGTTGGCGCGGGTGCTGGAACTGGCACCGCTGGCACACCAGCCGTTCGGATGATCTCCGCAGTGATAGTTTTGGGCCGCTACCTACTGATCACACGAGGACATGGGTAACTCCCCAACCACTTCCCGGCCGCCGCGCACTCGACGTCAGGCCGGGAGCCAACAATCGGGCTACTGAGCGCCCGCTGAATTCCCGGAGAGGCGGACCAGTGAAGGCGTGTCCGTGTCGACGCGGTGAGGCGTTCGAGGACTGCTGCGGACCGATCCTGGCGGGCGAGAAACCGGCACCGACCGCGGAAACGCTGATGCGCTCGCGCTACACCGCCTACGTCGTCGGCGATGTCGACTACCTGCGCCGCTCCTGGCACCCCAGCACCCGCCCCGCCGACCTCGAACTCGACGGCGACCAGCAGTGGCTGTTCCTCGAGATCGTCGGCACGCAGGCAGGCGGCCCGTTCGACGACAACGGCACCGTCGAATTCATCGCCCACTACAAACTCGACGGCGCGCGCGACGCCATGCACGAACTCAGCACCTTCGTGCGGGTCGACGGGGCGTGGGTCTACCTCGACGGGACCTTCCAGGCCTGAAACGGGGATACTGCAGAAGTGCCCCGCATCGCGATCGAATACTGCACCCAATGCCGCTGGCTGCTGCGTGCCGGCTGGATGGCGCAGGAACTGCTGACCACCTTCGCCACCGAGCTGGGCGAGGTCGCCCTGGTACCCGGCGAGGGCGGGATCTTCCGCATCACCCTCGACGGCGAACAGCTGTGGGAACGCAAAGCCGACGGCGGGTTCCCCGACATCGCCGTCCTCAAGCAGCGGGTACGTGACCGGATCGCGCCCGACCGCGACCTGGGGCACACCGACCGCCGCGAAGACGGAACCCAGCACATTCCCCGCTAACAATCGCGATGCCAACCCCTCCGAGGCTGGACGGCTAAGAGCCGGACCCGTCGAGCCCGCTGCACACCCCACCGTCGCCGCCGTGATGGGCGGCGATAACCACCGCCCACCTGTACCGCGGAGTAACTGTTACCTGCGGAAATGGTGCGTTGGGCGCGCGCATCCCCGGGTCACACGTACTCTCGTAGGAAGTCACCAGGTGCTACGACCGCCGGGAGCAAATGCTCAGGCACCCGCGCTGTCGTGCCGGCTAGGAGGTGTGCGATGAGCATGGAGACCGAACTCGACCACGATCTGCCCACGCGCGAGGCCGACCCACTGGCCGACACCGAGTACGGAACGGTCAGCGGAACCTGGGACGGACCGGTCGCGGTCTGGCGCAGCCTCCCCTACGCCGCCGCACCCGCGGGCCCCGCTCGCTTCGCCAAGCCGCAGCCGCCCAAACCATGGGACGGCGTGCGCGACTGCGTGGTCTTCGGCGACATCGCCCCCCAGGCCATGGGCGCGATGGTGCCCGTCGACTCGGACCTGCAGATGGGCGAGGACTGCCTGTGGCTCAACGTGTGGTCCCCGCGCCCCCAACCCTCCGACGACGAACCGCGCCCGGTGCTGGTGTGGATCCACGGCGGCGCCTACTGCCTCGGCACCGCCGCGCAGACCATCTACGACGGGCGCAAGCTCGCCGAGGCCGGCGACGCAGTGGTCGTGTCGGTGAACTACCGGCTCGGGGTGCTCGGATTCCTCGACCTGTCCAGCTTCGGCGAACAGTTCACCGCCAATCTCGGCCTGCACGACCAACTCTCGGCGCTGGCGTGGGTGCGCGACAACATCGCCGCGTTCGGCGGTGATCCGGGCAATGTGACGCTGTTCGGCGAGTCGTCGGGCGCGGGATGCGTTACGGCACTGCTCACTTCGCCCGCGGCGGCAGGTTTGTTCCACAAGGCGATTGCCCAGAGTCCGCCCGCTACTACCGTTTTCGGTCAAGAGCGCGCAGCGATTGTCGGGCAGCGCTATCTGGAACTGCTCGAACTCGGTGCGGGACACGCGAATCGACTGCTGGAGATGCCGATCGAACAGCTCGTCGAAGTCGGCGCGGTGCTGTTGGACGAGGTGCCGACCAAGGAACCCGGCAGGCTCGCGGCCGCGCCGGTGGTCGACGGAGATCTGTTGCCCGCGTACCCGATCGATCGATTCCAGCAGGGACGTTCGCATCGGGTGCCGTTGCTGATCGGCACCAATCGTGATGAGGCGTCGCTGTTTCGGGTATTGCGGTCACCGATCATGCCGGTGACACCCGACGCGGTGAACGCGATGCTGCGCGACGTGGCGGCCTCACACCCGGAGATGGCGCCGGAACGGATCGCCGAGATCACGTCGGCCTACCCGGATCTCACCAAAACCCGTGGGGCACTGGCGATGTCGACCGACGCGGCCTTCCGAATGCCCGCTGCCTGGGTAGCCGAAGGACACGCCCAGCATTCGCCGACCTGGATGTACCGCTTCGACTACGCGACCCCGATGTTGAAGGCCGCCAGGGTCGGAGCGGGTCACGCGACCGAATTGCCTTATGTCTTCGGCAATTTCGGCACATTCAACCACGACCCGACCTTCTGGCTCGGCGGTCGCAAGGCCTCGGTCGCGGTCTCGGGTCGTATGCAACGCCGGTGGTTGGCCTTCGCCGAACACGGTGTCCCCGCCGCCATCGACGGCTCCAAACACTGGCCGCACTATCGTCCCGCGGCGCGCACCACCCTGCTCATCGACACCATCGACCGCGTCGTGGACAACCCCGACGCCGACCTGCACAGCGCATGGGGAGATCAAGCCGTCGGCTTCAGCTAGAACAGCACAACGGCGGGCCACCAGCTGGTGACCCGCCGTGGCGAAGTGTCAGACGTCGGTCGAGAAGCGGATGCCGCCGTCAGGAATGACCACGCCCGGCCACACCCGCGCCCCACGCAACAGTTCACAGCGCGCACCCACATGGGCACCGTCGCCGATCACACCGTCACGCACCAGCGCACGCGGCCCGATCCGCGCACCGAACCCGATGATCGACCGCTCGACAGTCGCGCCCGCTTCGACCACAGCACCGTCGAAGATCACCGCACCGTCCAGCCGCGCGCCCGCACCGATCTCGGCACCACGTCCGACCACGGTCCCGCCGATCAGCAGGGCACCCGGCGCCACCCCGGCACCCGGATGCACCAGCGACTCACCACGCTGACCCGGCAGCGCGGGCGACGGAGCGATCCCGCGCACCAGGTCGGCGGAGCCACGCACGAAGTCCTCGGGAGTGCCCATGTCGCGCCAGTACGACGCGTCCACGTGACCCTGCACGCGCGCACCCTCGGCCAGCAGCGCGGGGAAGACCTCACGCTCGACCGACACCGGACGACCGGTCGGGATCTTCTCGATGTACTCGCGGCGGAACACGTAGCAACCCGCGTTGATCTGGTCGGTCGGCGGATCCTGGGTCTTCTCCAGGAACGCGGTGACCCGGCCGTTCTCGTCGGTGGGCACGCAACCGAACGCCCGCGGGTCGCTCACCCGCACCAGGTGCAGGGTGACGTCGGCGTTGGTCGACTCGTGGGTGTCCAGGATCGCGCCCAGATCGGTGCCGCCGAGCACGTCGCCGTTGAACACCATCACGTTGTCCGCGCGCAGCTTGGGCAGCACGTTGCGGATGCCGCCGCCGGTGCCCAGCGGCTCGGTCTCGGTCACGTACTCCAGGTCAAGACCCAGCTCGGAACCGTCACCGAAGTGCTCTTCGAAGACCTCGGCCTTGAACGACGTGCCCAGCACCACGTGGGTGATCCCGGCCTCGGCGATGCGCGCCAGCAGGTGCGTCAGGAACGGCAGCCCGGCCGTGGGCAGCATGGGCTTGGGCGCCGAGAGGGTCAGCGGACGCAGCCGCGTGCCCTGTCCGCCGACGAGAATGACCGCGTCGGTGCCTGCATTGCCTGCCATCGAGTTTCCCCTGTTCACAGTGATAAAGACGCCTGTTCAGGCGCCGGTTCGAGCTTGCTCACGCAGCGCCGATCGAACCGCAATCTTGGAGCGAACCGCAAGTCCGGCACGCAACGCGCCCCGAAGCGGTGCCTGCCACCAGTGTGGATGCCGGTCGGCCTGGAAGCGGTAGGCGCTGGCGTGGTGCGCGGGCAGCATGATCTCCGGGTGACGCCCCGCGGCATGACCCTTGGCGTGGGTCACCTCGGCGTCGGGGACGAACACATTGTGCCAGCCCGCCTTACCCATGCGGTCACCGAAGTCCACGTCCTCCATGTACATGAAGTAGCGCGAGTCGAAACCGTCGATGGTGTCGAACGCGGCGCGACGCACCAGCAGGCACGAACCCGACAGCCAACCGACCACCCGCTCGGAGATCTGCTCGTTCTCCTGACGGTAGCGCACCGACCAGGGGTTCTTCGGCCAGATCGAGCCGAGAATGGCGTGCCCGGCGCCATCGGCCAGGCCGGGAACCTGTCGTGCGGAGGGATAGATGCTGCCGTCGGGCTCGCGCACCATCGGCCCGATCGCGCCCGCGCGCGGCCAACGCTTGGCGGCCTCGAGCATCTTGTCGATGGAGTTCACGCCCCAGCGGATGTCCGGATTGGCCAGGATGACGAATTCGATCGACGGGTCGATCTCGGCCACAGCGCGGTTGATCGCACCGCCGTAGCCGATGTTGCCGCCGGTGTGCAGCAGCGTCACGTGTGAGTTGGCCTGCGCGACCAGTTCGGGCACGCCGTCGGTGGAACCGTTGTCGGCCAGGATCACCTGCGGCTTCTCGCTGGTGGCGTCGGCCAGGGTGGTGATGAAGTGGTCGAGGTGCTCGCCCGGCGAGTAGGTCACCGTGACCACGGCAAGGCCTGCGGGGGCTGGAGAATCGACTGCTTCGCTTGCGTTCACGACTGCGCAGCCTAGTCGGACAACCGTGCGAGTGCGTCGGTGAGTGCGATCCGCCAGGGGCGCAACGGGGTCAGACCCGCCGCGTTCCATGCCGCGGGTGACAGCACCGAATACGGCGGGCGGGGTGCCGGTCGGGGGAACGCGCTGGAAGGGCAGGGCAGCACGCGCGCGGGGTCGGCACCGAGGTCGGTGAAAACGGCCGCGGCGAGATCGAACCAGGTGGCGGTGCCGGAATTTGTGGCGTGCAGCACAGTCGGGGCATCGGGGCGGGTGCTCAATTCCAGCAGCGCGGCGGCCAGGTCGGCGGCGCTGGTGGGGGAGCCGAGTTGGTCGTTCACCACGGTGACGGTGTCGCGTTCGGCTTCCAGGCGGCGCATGGTCGCGACGAAATCCCCCTGGACACCGGAATACACCCAGGCGGTCCGCACGACATGCCCGCCCGCTTCGAGAACGGCCTGCTCACCGGCCAGTTTGGACTGCCCGTAGACCGTTTCGGGTCCGGTCCGGTCGTCGGGTTCATAAGGCGTGTGGGCGGTTCCGGGAAAGACGTAATCAGTGGAGACGTGAATCAGCCGCGCGCCCGCCTGCGCACACGCGGCCGCGAGCACGGCGGGTCCGGTCGCGTTCGCGGCGAAAGCGGCTTCTACGTCGGTTTCGGCGGCGTCGACCGCGGTGTAGGCCGCGCAGTTGATCACCACGGCACCCGGCGTGAGGACGGCATCGACAGCCGTCCGGTCGGTGATATCGAGTTCGGCCCTGCCCAAGCCACGCGCGGTGGGAGCCAGGCGCAGGATCTGGCGCCCCAGCAGACCGCGTGCGCCGGTTACGATCAAGGCAGCGGGGGCGGGGAAATCGGCGTTCACGCGGCCAGTTTGGCACGCCGGGGCACCTGCGGTGGTAACCATGCGTTAGCGTCTATCTCGAATTTCGTACTTCCCCGCCACCGACGCGGCAGAAGCTGGGGAATTTGAGTACATCACGACTGCCCGTAATACTTTGCAATGCTGTGGGTTTGACCGTGCCCCACACCGACGCTGCGTAGTGCAAGAACAATCTGTTTCTGTTTCACCCTGCGCGCGGTAGCGCTGCGGGACGCGAAATGCCCCGCGAAATTTCATCGCGGGGCATTTCGACAGTTCTACTTCGCTTCGACCGCCTGTGCTGGAACAGGTTTGGTGAGTTTGACTTGATCGATCTCGTGATCGTCGACCATCGTCTCCTCGTCGAACGGCAGTTCGCGATCGAGTACGCGCTTGGTCCGGTCGGCGTCCACCGTCTTGGTCCAAGTGCCGATCAGCAGCGTGGCCACGGCGTTGCCCGAGAAGTTGGTCAGGGCGCGGGCTTCGGACATGAAGCGGTCGATGCCGACGATCAGGCCGACCCCGTCGAGCAGGTCGGGCCGATGGCTTTGGAGGCCGCCTGCGAGGGTGGCAAGGCCTGCGCCGGTGACGCCCGCGGCACCCTTCGAGGCGATGATCATGAACAGCAGCAGGCCGATCTGTTCGCCCAGGTTCAGTGGTTTGCCCATGGCGTCGGCGATGAAGATCGAGGCCATGGTGAGGTAGATGGCGGTGCCGTCGAGGTTGAACGAATAACCGGTGGGCACAACAACTCCCACGGTCGTCTTCTCCACGCCCGCGTGTTCCATCTTCGCGATCAGTCGCGGCAGTGCCGATTCCGACGACGAGGTCGCCACGATCAGCAGGTACTCGCGCGACAGGTACCGGCACAGTTTCAGGATCGAAACACCCGACACCATCCGCAGGATCACGCCCAGCACACCGAACACGAACACCAGGCAGGTCAGGTAGAACGCGATCATCAGTGTCGCCAACTGCACCACCGCCGACCAGCCGGTGCGCCCGACCACGTTGGCGATCGCGCCGAACGCGCCGATCGGGGCCAGCCACAGGATCATCGACAGGATCCGGAACACCAGCTTCTGCATCAGCGAGACCGCGCGCAGGATCGGCGCGCCGACCTCGCCCATCGCCTGCACCGCGAACCCGACCAGCAGGGCCACGAACAGTGCCTGCAGCACGCTGCCCGCGGTCAACGAGGACACCAGTGTGGTGGGCACGATGTTCTGGATGAAGTCCCACGTGCCGCCGGCGCTGTGCGCTTGATCGGCGTACTTGGCCCCCACACCCGAGGCGCCGACGTTGAGCCCTTCGCCCGGATCGATCAGGTTGCCCACGACCAGGCCGATGCCCAGCGCCACGGTCGACATCACCAGGAAATAGCCGATGGCCAGGCCACCGACCTTGCCGACCGTGGCGGCGGCGCGCACCGAACCGATACCCAGGACTATCGTGCAGAAGATCACCGGCGCGATCATCATCTTGATCAGGTTCACGAATAGGGTGCCCAGCGGCGCCAGTGACTGACCGAACTCGGGTGCCACCCGGCCGACAATGACGCCGGCCACGACGGCGATGATCACCGCGATGTACAGCCAGTGGGTATGGTCGCGTTTCCGCGCTGCGGTGGTATCGCTCATGCGCACCAGCGTGAGCCACTATTGTGACGGCCGTCTCTTTGGTCCATAAGTTTCATTACGATGCATAACGTTCAATCAGATCCAGGTCGGAGGCAAGAGAGTGCGACGAGGACGACTGTCGCTCGCGGGACAGGCCTTCGTATGGCAGTTGGTGGTGTTGGCGCTGATGATCGCGGCCAGCACGCTGCTGGCTGTGCTCGATGCCAGGCGCGACCACGATGTGGCCGCGGAACTGCAGGTCAGGGACGTGGCAGTGACGGTGGCACGGTCGCCGTCGACCTTGGCCGCGGTGAACTCGCCGTACCCCAGCGGCCTGCTGCAACCGACCACCGAGCGGATCAGAGCCGCCACCGGCGTGGACTTCATCGTCGTGATGGCGCCCGACCGCACGCGCTACACCCACAGCAACCCTGACCTGATCGGCAAGCCGTTCGTCGGCAGCATCGACGGCGCGCTGGCCGGGCAGACCCTGACCGAGACGTTCACCGGCACGTTGGGCCCCTCGATCCGCGCGGTCACGCCGGTGTACGACAACGGCCGGGTGGTCGCGCTGGTCTCGGCCGGGGTCACCAGGTCCAAGATCAGCACGCAGGTCGCCTCCCAGTTGCCGCTGATCCTCGGGGTGGCTGCGGTGGGTCTGGCACTGGCCGCGCTGTCGGCGTTCCTGATCAGCCGCAGGCTGCGTAGGCAGACCCACGGACTCGCGCCCGACGAACTGCGGGCGATGTACGAGCACCACGACGCGGTTCTGCATTCGGTGCACGAGGGCCTGATGGTGTTCGGCGCGCAGTCCGAGGCGGCGGAGGTGGTCAACGACCAGGCCCGCACACTGCTCGACCTGCCCGACGGCCCCGTCTACCGCGGCGACCTGCCCGTGTCGTTGCAGCAGATGAGCGACGGTGTGGTGCGCGACGAGACGCACGTGACCACCGACCGGGTGCTGCTGGTGAACCAGGACCTGGTGAGCTGGGAGGGCCGCGAGATCGGCACCGTGCTCACCATCCGCGATCAGACCGAGTTGCGCGCGGTGCTGGGCGAGCTCGATTCGGTGCGCGGGTTCGCGGAGTCGCTGCGCGCGCAGGCCCACGAGGCGGCCAACCGGCTGCACACCGTGGTCACCATGGTCGAGCTGGGCCGCCCCGATGAAGCGGTGGCCTTCGCGACCGAGGAACTGCAACTGTCGCAGGTGCTGATCGACCGGCTGCTGGCCGCGGTCGGTGACGCGGCGCTGGCCGCGTTGCTGCTGGGCAAGGTCGACCAGGCCGCCGAGCGTGGGGTGAGCCTGGCGATCAGCGAGGACACCGCCCTGGACTCCACCGATCCGCTGTCGGCGCACGAGACGGTCACCCTGATGGGCAACCTGGTCGACAATGCGATCGATGCCGCGTCGGGCACGGTCGACAAGCGCGTGGAGGTGTCGGTGTGTCACCGTGACGGCGCGCTGTGGGTGCGGGTGTCCGACAGCGGGCCCGGCATGTCCGCGCAGATGTTCTCCCGCGCCGCCGAGCGCGGCTACACCACCAAGTCCGATCACGCGGGCCTCGGCCTCGCACTGGTGCACCGCCTCGTCGATCGACATGGCGGCACCATCACCACCACGGCCGCACCACACAGCGCGGTCATCGTTCGCATTCCGTTGAGGGAGAAGTCTTAGCCCTTCCCAAGACCGAAGTCGCAGGATTCCCAGCTCGGACCGCACCACACGCACCCAAAGGAGGAGGCGAGCAGTGTCTTACGTCGTCACCACTGACACGGTCGAGTTCTACCGTGGCCAGGATTACCCTGGCAGCGTTGCGGTCGCGATCTGCGGTGTGCCCACAGTGCTCGCACCGAAAGATCCTTTCGCCCAACGCAAGCCGCTGCTTGGCTCTCGCAGAACAGCTTGCGCAGGTCATAGTCGTAAATGCAGGCGGCACCAACACCACTCTCCGGGCCGCCCGCGTACCGCGTTCGATCAGTTCGCGTTTCGCTGCCCCAATCGCCGCATCGGCGGCCTTCTTTGCCATCGTCGACCGTGCAAGGAACCGAGGTTTGAAATCCTCGACCGCGATCGTGTGATGGTTAGCAACAACCGCGCGCGCCCACACTCGCGCTGCATGCGTGTTCTGCCTGGCAGCCTTCTTGTGCAGGCGGGCGGCTTCCCGACGGGCTACGATGTATCCGCGCGATGCGGCTTGGCCACGAGGACCACGGCGGCGAGCCATCTTCCGTTGTGCGCGAGCGAGTTCCGCCGCACATCGATGCCGGTGTCCTGGATACGCCAGATCAAAAGCGGGGTTTGTGGTCGTTGCGGTGGTTGCAACACCCCAGTCAATACCGATCGAACCCGTCGCGGAAGCAGCGGGACTGAGTGGGCGGCGGGTGACAAACGACGCATACCAGTGACCCAAGGAATCCTTGAATACGCGAACAGAGGTCGGCGGCGACGGCAGTTTCCGCGACCACACCACCGGGATGGAAACCTTATTCGGCAACCGCAATCTGCCGTCTCGGACGGTGAACCCACGCGTGGTGTACTCCATCGACGGCAACGAAGTCTTGCGAGACTTGACCTTTGGTCTGCGCGTTCCTTTCACCTTGAACGATCGATCCAGGGCAGCAGCGTAGGTTCTCAGCGTCTGCTGTTGAGCGACTTGAGATCCTTCCCGCAACCACGGTGTGCGGGAACGTATTTCGGTGAGCATTTTCGACAGTCGCACGAATGTCGGCCTGGAGCCGCTTCGCTGCTGATGCACGGCTTCGTTCCACAGAAATCGGCATCGGTGCCATTCAGCCTCGAGCGTCCGCGTCGCCTGCACGCCGGGGCGCAAGCGATAGGTGTAGCGCACAATCTCGTCCACACCGTGAACTATACAGCTGCATGCTATATAGTCAATGTGTGGATGGGATCCAATCGAACAATCATGTCGTCTACCGCTGCATCTACGACGTCATCTGGTGCCCGAAATACCGACGACCAGTCATCAGCGGACCAGTGGAACAACGTCTCGCACAGATCGTCGAAGAGGTATGCGCCGAGCGCGCTGGTTCGATCGTCAGACTCGAAACCATGCCCGACCAAGTCCACCTTCGAGTCGGATGCGATCCCCAGTACGGCATTCACCGACTCGTCAAACAGATCAAGAGCCGCTCCTCACGGCTCCTGCGCGACGAATTTCCAACACTCAAATCCCGGCTCCCCACCTTGTGGACCAACTCCTATTTTGTCGCCACCGTCGGCGGCGCGACCCCGGAAGAAGCTGCACATTATGTCGAGAATCAACGAACCGCGTGAGTCTCACACCCCACGCCCATTGGTGCAGGTCCGACCAGGGCAATCCCGATGATCCGGGTCCTTATCGTCGAGGACGAGCCGTTGATCGCCCAGGCACATCGGGCGTATCTGGAACGGCTCGACGGGTTCGTCACCGGCGGGGTGGTCCACAACGGCCGTGACGCGTTGCGGATCGCCGCCGACGCGATCGCGCAGGGCACGCCGTTCCACCTGGTGCTGATGGATATCGGGCTGCCCGATATCAGCGGTCTCGATGTGGCCGCGGCGTTGAACGGGTTGCAGCCGCGTCCCGATGTCATCGCGATCACCTCCGCGCGCGAGCTGAACATGGTGCGCAGCGCCGTGGCGCACGGTGTGGTGTTGTACCTGCTCAAGCCGTTCACCTTCGCCGCCTTCCGCGAAAAGCTGGAACGCTACCGCGATTTCGACACCGCCCTGCCCGCGGGCGAGGCGGCGCTGTCGCAGTACGACATCGACCGCGCCCTGGGTGCCCTGCGCACCGCCGACCAGAAGGCCGGCGCGCCCAAAGGCGTTGTGCAGCACACTCTCGAGGAGGTCTCGCGCGCGGTGCGCTCGGCCGAAGCCGGCATCACCGCCACCGATGCCGCTGCCGCAGTGGGGGTTTCACGAATCACCGCGTGGCGGTACCTCGAGAAGCTGGCCGACGACGGTTTGGCCGAGCGCCGCGCCGACTACGGCCGCGCAGGCCGTCCGAAGACCCGCTACCGCTGGCGCGCGAGCACCCCACTCACGCCGGACGCGTAGCACCGGCCAGGTCGTCGGGGGCCTGCGTGCGCGCGACCGGTCCGAGGTCGACCGGCATGTGCTCGAAACCGTGCAGCGTGAACAGGTTTCGACGCACCGGTTCGCCGCGTAATCGCAGGTTCGGGTAGCGGGTGTAGAGCGCGCGCAGGGCGTGCACGGCTTCCATTCTGGCCAGGCTCGCGCCCAGGCACGCGTGGATGCCGCTGCTGAACGCCACGTGCTCTTTGACATTGGGACGGTCGATATCGAACCGGTGCGGCTCGGGGAAGACGGCCGGATCACGGTTGGCCCCGGCCAGCGACAGGATGACCGTGCTCATCGACCGCAACCGCACCCCGTCGATCTCGATGTCCTCGAGCGCCTGCCGCGAGGTGGTCTGCACGGGCGGATCGAACCGCAACGTCTCCTCCACCACATCGGGCCACCGTTGCGGGTCGTCGCAGGCCAGGGTGAGCTGGTCCGGGTTCGCCGACAGTGCCGCCACCGCGTTGCCAATCAGGTTGACCGTGGTCTCGAAACCCGCGCCCATGAGCAGACTCGCGCCCGCCTGCAGTTCCGGCAGACTCAGGTCGCCCGAACCGACCAGGGTCGACAGGATGTCCTCGCCCGGTGCGCGGCGCAGGGTCGCGATGTGGTCGGCGAGGAAGTCGTCCATGTCCTGGATCGCGCTCATCGCGGCGCGGTAGGACTTCCATGATGTGCCGATGTCGAGCAACGGGGTCACCTTGTCGCCCCAGTCGAGGAATCGGTCACGGTCCGCGGGCGGGAAGCCGAGCATTTCCGCGATGATGGCGATCGGCACCTTGGCCGCGAAATCGGTGATCAGGTCCACCGATCCGTGCGCGGGCATGGCGTCGAGCAGTTCTGCGGTGACCACTTCCACCCGATCGCGCAGCCTGGCGATGGCACGCGGGGTGAACGCCGAGGCCACCGGTTTGCGCATTCGCGTGTGTTCGGGCGGGTTGATCACCAGCATCGACGGCGCCTCGACCGGGTTGGGCGGCACCGTGACTCGCTCGGCGAGTTTACGCCACGGGGCGGGCAGATCGGTGCCAAGGGCCGGTCGCACCCCGAACCTGGGGTCGCGCAGGATGGCCCGAACGTGCGCGTGATCGAACGTCGCGTAGGTCAGCGACGTCCTGATCACGCCCCCCGGCTTCCGCAGTTCGTCGATCAGCGGATAGGGATCGTGCAGCCCCTGCTCACCGTTGAGCAAGGTCGCGAACGGGTCACCGCGACGTACCTGTCGTCGCAGGATCATTCGCGGCGCCCCGTGTTCGGCCGACCAGCGCACCCAGTACTTCGCGTTCATCGCCACCCCTTCGTCGAAGACTTGCTTCCACAGTACGGGCGGGGTGTGACAGACAACACGTACTCGGGGTGGACCCGAACCGATACCCAGGTAGGAGCTAGCGGCGAACGGTCACCTTCTCGGTGACCACCCGATGTTCCACGGCGGCGGGATCGGGATTGACCACCTGCACCAGCGAGGCCCCCGCGAACAGCACCGCGACGAACCCGTCGATCAGCTCCTCCACGGTCTCCCACGGCGTACTCGACAACACCCGATCACCGGCGGAAAACCCTTGCAGCGCAGCGGATTTGCGCGCCATGGCGAGCACCTGATCCACCGAGAGACCGTCGATGGCCGCGCGAAAACCGCCGGGCAGGAACTGATCTCCGTGCACCCGCACCGCGGTCGCAAAATCGGTGACGCCCACGGGCAGGTCGCGCACGGGCGTGCCCATCGCGTCCAGCGACAGCACCGCCACCTCGCCGACGCCGTCGGCATCGTCGATCCGGTCGGGGGTCACCAGCGCGAGATCGGCGTCGGGGTCGGGCTGCAGCACCACTTCTGTTCCCGCCCACCAGCATCCGAGCAGCACCGCGGCGGTCTGCCAGTGCGCGGGCAGCAGCACCGCGACCCTGGCGCCGGGGGTGAGCGCGAACTCGTCGCGGATCAGGTTGGCGGTCTTGGCGGCCCAGTTGGCCAACGTCAGGCCCGACAGTTCGATCCGGGCACCGGTGGCGTCGTCGTACCAGGTGACGCGCGGTCCGGCGGGATCGCGTTCCAGGATCGGGTCGAGCAGGGCGTCGGTCAGGGTCGAATTCGGCTCACGCATGGGTCAATTCACACATTTCGGTCCGTTCTGGCCTGCGTCGATCGGCGGGGCGGGCGGTATCGGGGAGGCGGTCGCCGAGGATGTCTGGTCGAGATCGAACATGCCTGCCGCGGCCGAGCCCGGACCAGAGTAGTCGCTTGCCACGACCACGCTCACCGTATCCGCCGACAGTGTCGGATCCGCGACCACGGTGAGTCCGCCCAGTGCCTCCGCGACGGCCGCCGCTTTCGGGTTGTCGGTGTCGGCGGCCAGCACGCGACTGGAGTTCACGCTGCCGCCGGTGTAGTTGCCGACGGTGCCTTCGGCGAAACCCTTGCCGGTCAAGGCCGCTGACACCTTGCCCGCGAGACCGGTGGCGCCGCCCGCGTTGAACACGCTGACCGTCACCGTCGAGTGGTCGAACTTCGGCGCGTCGTCGGCGGGTGCCGGTTCCTTCTTCTCCCCGACCAGATCCGCGACGAAACTCTGCACGGCCTTCGGGTCGACCTTGACCACCGATTCCCCGTCGGAGGTCATGCTGTTGAGATCGGCCACCGGGATGGTCTCGAATTCGACCTTGCCGCCGGACAAATCCTTGAGCTGCTGCAGGAAGGCCAGCACGTCCCAGTCCTCGTCGAGCACCACCGTGCGCCCGACCGCCTCGCTGATCTCGCTGAGCTTGCCGGGGTTGGCCAGTGTTTTGGCATTGAGCAGCTGACCGACCAGTTGCGCCATGAATACCTGCTGACGCACGATCCGGTCGATGTCGCCGCGCTCGAGATTGTGCCGCTGCCGCACGAAACTCAGCGCTTCCTGCCCGTCCAAACGTTGCTGCCCGGCGGGAAAGTCCGCGCCCGACATCGGTTCGTCCACCGCCTGATTCAGGCACACCTCGACGCCGCCGACCGAGTCGGTGAGCAGCACGAAGCCCAGCAGACTCACCTCGGCGTAGTGGTCGACGGTGATGCCGGTCAGGTTGGCCACGGATTTGATCAGTGCCTGCCTGCCCGCGGCGGTCGATTCCTTCTCTGCCTCGGCTTCGGACTTGCCGTCTTCGAGCAACTCGGCGCGTTCGGTCTCCTTGGTCGAGCCGTAGGCAGAGTTGATCTTGGCCTTACCCTGGCCGCCGATGTCGACGTAGGCGTCGCGCGGGATGGAGATCGCGGTGGCCGAGCGGCCGTCGTTGGGCACGCGGATCAGCACGATGGTGTCGGTGTTGGTGCCCACTTCGTCGCCCGCGTGCAGCATGGCTTTTTCGGCGCTGGTGAGCGGGTTTCCGTGCGCGTCGGTGCGGCTGTCCACGCCGACCAGCAGGATGTCGACGGCGCCGTCGCGGCCACCACCGAGGCCGAGTCCGCCGATCCGGTCGATGTTGGCGATCAGGTTGTCCACACTGCGCCACGCGAATCCGGTGAGGCACAGCACCAGCACCGCCGAGATCGCCACCATGAGTTTGGCCGGGCCGAAGGCGCCCGCAGGCGTGCTGACCGGTCTTGTCGACTCTCGCACTCGTGCATCCTCTCGACGAACTCCGCGCCCGGTCCGCTACTCCCCGGCAAACACCGCCCTTGAGGTTACCCCGAGCTCGCCCGCAGACGCCGATCGTGATCGGCGTGGATGCCGGGATTACGACCCTGTACACGCGTTCGCCTGCGGAGATGGTGTGAGACCGCCCCGCAGCTGATCTCGGGAAGGCAATTGTCTGTGAAACAGGACTACCCTGCCTTGGGGCAGGGAATCTCCGTTTGTCGGGGGCTGGGTTAAATCAAGATCGCACTTGTCATCTTCATTTGATGCGAATCGGCTGGGCGGGTTGAACTTTCGACCGCGTGCCGCTGACCAGTACGAACGATGGATCTGACCGCCGTCAACAGCCGCTGACCCAGACGAAGGGTCCGGGTGCTCGGCGCGTCGAACCTCGAACAAGTAGCCGAATCCAGCGTGCGCGGGTGCCTACAGTGTGAGCCGCGGTCCAAGCGCCGCGATTGCCCCTTCGCGATACGATCCCGAGTGCTGCCGAGGGTGTGGGGCCGCATCAGCGCCGGGGCCACCGGTATCCGGGGGAGGGAGTATCGGGCGTGGATCCGAATCAGATTAAGGCGATTCATCAAACATGGGAGTCGGTACCCGCCGAACTCGACGCGGCGACACAGGTCGTCGCCGGAATCGAGGATTCCACGGCAAAAGGGTGGGGAGGCGACGCTGCGGGCGTGTCCACTCTGGCGCTCGCGGGGTTCTTGTTGTCCGCGCGGAACCTGGTTGATCAGGCCGCACAGGTCACCGTACCGGCGAAGCTGACCCGCACCGCGATCGAAAGCGCCCATGGAGCAGGTCGGGAGAATTGATCGCGAATCGAGGGAACCGAAGCACAGCTGGGCGCGTCCAAGATAGTAGAAGGAACTTCTCGGCTCGGATCGAAGGTGGCGTAGTGGAGCGAAGTGCAGTTACCGCAGCAGTGGCTGCGCTGGCAGTGTTCACCGCCGGATGCAGCTCCGTGGGCGACACTCCAGCCCCGGAAAGTACCTCCACTGCAACATCATTGGCTGCAGAGGTGCCCATCGGGTACAACCCGTGTACAGACGTGCCTGCAGCGGTCATGGCCGCCGAACGGCAGGAGTCCACCGGTCGCGCTGACGCTGACGCTCCGAACGGCGTCAAGTGGCGGGGCTGCGGCTGGGTGATGAACACCGGAAGCGGCTACGGCGTGCGCATTCGAACGACGAACCTCACGCTGTCCATGGTCCGTGACCGAAACCTCCCAGACACTCACGAGTTCGCGATCGAGTCCCGCCAGGCGGTGTCGACTCGGCGGGAGAACGATGACACCGGGTGCTGGGTGAACGTCGAGATGAAGGGCGGCACTCTCGAGTTCTTGATCGATAACCCGAAGTCCAACAAGGACACCGGGCAAATCGATGCGTGCCAGATCGCGAAGGATCTGGCAGTGAAGGTCGTACCGTCCATACCAGCCAGTGCCTGAGCGCGAGCATTACGAAGTTGACAACCGGGAGGGAAACCGCACATGGCCGAGCAGAGCCCGTTGGCGAATCTGATCACCGAGAGCCGCAACGGCCAGTTGACAGTTCGGATGGACCCGGAGGAGTTCGCGAGGGTGGACCGCGAATGCGCCAACTTCCAGAAGGTGATACGCGACGTCCAGACCACCATGAAGGAGGTCGCGGATATCTCTACTTGGGGATTCGGTGACCATCAGGGCTCCAATTTGACTTCGGCGCAGACCATCGCCGACCGCTTCCGCAAGAAGTCCATGGGCGGAGAGAACAACTTCCACGCCATCTTGGAAGAGCACTGGCTCGTTGTCCAAGATATCCGGGAGCTCCACGTCGCGATACGTGATCAGTTCATGGAAGCAGACGAGTCCTTCGCCGCGCGGTTCCGAGCTGAAGCCGAAAGGATCGCGCCCCTTACAGATCCGAACGGGCAACCAGGTGTGACGGGCTTGCCGCGATGACCGCCACCGAGGATCCGCAGATCCCGCCGCGCACGGAAAATCCGTACTCGGCGACGTGGGAGCATCCCACGATCAAGAAGACCTTCGACCAGATTCAGACCGAGCAGGCGAACGACGCAGCGGCGAAATACGTTCAGGCCAAAGAGAAATGGGAAACCGGTCTTGAGACCTTCCGGCGGCGGATGAACACCGTTATCGCCGAATCCTGGGAAGGCCAATCCGCGGAGGCGTCCAAATCCGCGATCGCCCGCTACACCTCCAGTGGTAGTTCGCTCACGGATGCTCTCGGCGCGATGGCGACCCAGATCACCGCCGCCGCTGACGCGGCGACGAGGACCAAGAACGCGATGCCCGCTCCGTATGAAACGGTGGGTTTCACACTCGACCACATGCCGTGGAACTCCAAGGTCCGCGAGGGCCAGCGACGCGAAGCCGAGGACGAAGCGCGCGAGAAGATGGAGCTCAACTACGTCAAACCGTTTGCGTCCGTTGATGGTTCGCTTCCGGCTCTTGCAAGTCCCGTCAGCGCGACAAAACCTGTCGATATCGCTACCCCAGTCCTGCCTGAGGAAAATCCCGACTCGTCGAGCGTTCGAGACCCGAACACTTCGGGCGACAACTCTGCCAAGCCCGAGCAGGGGAACGAACCCGAGTCGTTGCAAGAGCCGACCTCCGGTGAGCCCACCAGGGATGATTCCGGCGACGCATCGGACAGCCCGACGCAGAACCTACTCAGCGATACAGACTCCACACCTGCCAGCACAAACCCGGCTGCCACAGTCCCGGCGGGTACTGTTCCCGCGGCGACCGTGCCGACTTCGCCCACGATGGGGAGTCCAACCAGTGCGGCGCCCCACGTTGGCGCTCCGGCAAATCCCGCAATCGCTGGCGGCCCAGGAGCACCCGGTACAGCGCCGGTGCCGGGGCGGACGGTTCAAGGCGTACCGCTACCGGCTGTCGGCAACCCGGCAGGTTTGGCGGCGACGACAGCGTCAGGGGCTGGTGGGAGATCTGGCATGCCGGGGATGATGGCTCCGGGCATTGGCGGAGCGAGAGGCAAAGACGATCAGGCTGGAGAGCACAAGCGGGCCGACTACCTCGTCAACCGGCACAACACGGCCGAACTTCTCGGTACGGCTACGAATCCGCCAGTGAGTCCAGCCGTGTTCGGTGGCGACGCACTGGCCGCCAGGACGCGCGCACCAGAGGACTCCACGCCAGCACGGGCCCAGCCGAACACCGAGGACACCCGCCCGGCAGCTATCCGGCAAGATCTTGAGCAATCCCGACCGGCTGATCGGCGGTTATCGACAATCCCCAGCTCAAGTGCTGGGGGTCCGAGTCCCGCTGCCTCCCAACGAATTCCCGAGGATCGACGGCCGGCAGGTCCAGACAAGGCACCGCCGCCCGCGGAGGAATCGCGACTCGCACAGATGCGGCGCAGTGTGGACGGGCCTCGGCCGGTGGGCCCGCTGCGGCGACGGTCGATGGGGACACCAAATGGGGAGTAGATGGACGACGTTGACGCCGGATGACTTCGCGGCCCTATGGTTCTCTGCCGCCAACGACCGGTTCCCTCCGCTGCTTCGCTACAACAGTCGGTTCGAGTACAAAGAACAGTACGAGGCCCACCGTGCGAGAGTGAGCGAAGGTCTCTCGGACGACGAAATGGACAAAATCCGGCACGCGTTCCACACCGTCGCGACGGGCGATGTGCGAATCGAAATTCTCGGCGGTAGACGTAGAGGTCGCACCGGTACTGGAGATATCCACGAGTACCGGGTGCTCGGTGTCCGCACCGCATCCCACGCCGTGATCCTCGTGCAGGCAGCCGTCGGAGGCATAGACGGGTCGATCAGCATTTTGACGTGTCAACCTGAATCCCTCGGCGGCATGTTGGCGAAGGCCATACCGCCTTTGAACCAGGGACAGCGCCGGCCAGCGACTTTCCACCACCAAGACTTACGGTCGACGACGGACGAACATTTTCGCGATGCGAAGCGCGAATCCGCTCGCACGGAGTTCAAGCGACTTCTCCGTCGCCCTATCGACGGTGGTGGTTGCGCGGAGGTGTTCGTGGGCACGATCAGTGATCGCAACGGTGCGTGGGATTCGATCCAGTGGCACGACGTCAGCGAAGACGGGCGATACACGGAGCGGCACACCGACGACCACATCGAGGTCCGGCCTGCAACTCCACAGGAGTTGGCCAGAAACTTCACATTGTGGGTCGAGGATTCGGAAAAGTGGCTGCGGGAAGACCGCGAAACAGCTTGGAATTAACCAGATCAAAAATTGAGGAACTGACCATGAATGACGAAATTCTGGGCCGAGCTGCGCAATATCGCGCATACGCGCAGGAGACCCAACGCATATTTGCCGAGGCGGTGACTCCACTTGCGCGGAAGGTGCGCGGGACGGACTCCACTAAAATGGTTTACGTGACCTTGGGTTCACGGAATGAGTTTCTCAGGGCCGAAATATCCGAAGCTTGGGAGCAGCGCATCCACGCCTCCGATCTTGGCATGGCCGTGATCGAGGCGGCAGAGGACGCCGAGCACTCCCGCTCTGCCGCCGACTGTGACACCGTTGTCAACACAGGCATTCTCAGCCACCTGGATTCGTTGAGGGTGGAGGACTTCCCGACAGTACCGGCCGTGCTTCCCCAACAGGATTCCAACGTTCGTGGACTGTCGCTAGACCGAATAATGAGCGACGTTTTTAGCCTTTCCGAGGCTGCCAAGGAGTCGCGCGAGCACGCTGAAGTGATCGGTGGCAGCGAGGGGGCGGACGGCTGGGTAACGGTCACACTGGATCCGAACGGCTCGATTGTCGATTGCACTATCGGTGAACAGTGGGCGGCCGGGCGCAGTGGCGCAGCGATTTCATGGGCGTTGGACGACGCGGCGGCCCACGCGCGTCAAATCCTGACAAGGGGCGCAGGTTCAGCCGACCTCTCGTCGCAAGCGGATCAGGCCATCGCGAATGCAATAGCATATCTTGCGGAGCTCAATCAAGAAACGGGGAAATAGAAGGTGTCACGACCCAGTGCTGGAGAAATAAAGGTAGCGACGAACGACCTTCGTGCCGAGGCGACGGTGTGGACTCAAGGGTCTGAAACGTTGACCGGTTTGGCGAGCAAAATTGAAGAGCTGAAATTCAACCGGGTCGAAGCCGGTCTCTTTCAGGCGCTCGTGACGACACACTCCGAACTTGTCGAAGATGCCGCAAAGCGGTGCACGGAAGGTGCCCCTGCTTTCGCAAATACCGGAACCACGCTGAAGTTCGTAGCAGACAAGTACGACGAGGAAGATCAGGTGTATGCAGACCAGCTCAAAAATATCTGGTAGGCCAACCATATCCAGGGAAGCGGCATGACTGAATTCAGCGTTGAACAGTTCGAAGGCGTCATCAGCGAAATCGAGCGCAGAATCGGGGAAATCGGGAAGCAGATGGACTCGGTTCCAGGGATTGTCGCGAACGCCGTCGACAACTGGTGGGTCACCGAGGGAATGGAGTCCGCTGTCAGATGGACTGGAAATAAGATAGTCGAGTTCGCGAAGTGGCTCATTGAGACGGTCACGGACCTCCTGAAGGGCGTCGCGGCACCTGTGTACATGGCCATGTGCGCCTGGGACTGGTTTCAGATTCGCGAGGATGCATCCCAACTAGCGGCCAATGTTGATCCCTCCCTTTTGAAGTCGAGTAGCGAATGGAAGGGCGATGCGCAATGGGCGTACCGGAACGCCGCGGCTGCACATAACGCTGCTGCGAAAAGGATCAGCGATGTGGGGAAGGAAGCAACTGCCGCGCTCGGAACTTCAGCAGCAGGAGGATTGGTCTTCTATGGAGCCATTCTCGGCATCGTTATCAAGGCCGGAATCGCTATGACCGGTGGTCTGACGGCAATTGCCTCCGTCATCTTCTCGTGGGAAGGCGCGGGCCTGATTCTACTGGAAGCGGCTTCGGACTCCGCCTGTATCGTGGCGGCCATCGCAGCAGTAACGGCGCTGATCAGCGCGCAATTGAAGACGATGTTAGATCTCAAGACCGCCGCAACTGATCTTTCTGTGTTTCCGCAGGGAAAATGGCCCGATGCTAATACCGGCACGTTCGATAACGCAACACGGTTGGATGGTACCGCTGAGTGGTCGATAAGGACCGGATAATGGATGTTCCGACGCGCGCTCGGCGAGCCGAGGCTACAGTATACGCGCTCTTCATTGCTGTCATCGCTGGAATGCTGGGACTCCTGACCTGGGCGATGAGCAGTGCCGAGGAAGGTGCTCCGACGTGGGCGCAGATGGTTTTCGTAACGATTTCCTCGGTCACTGTTGCAGTATCAATCTTCAGTGTCGTTGTATTGTGGGCGGGGCACCGAATGAAGCCGCTTGTTCGAACCGTCGCATTGTCGATATTAGTGCTGAATTCAGTGGTGTTCGTGATTTCTGCCAGCTGGTTGGCGCTCGAAACAGAAGGCCAAGGCATCAGCTATCTTCTCATCCTTGTGTTGCCGATCGGAATGGGGATGGCCAGGGTGATCTATTGCGTACCGGCTGCCGCACGGTGATGTTCGACTGCCATAGAGTGGGATCTTCGAATGAAGACCGCTACTTGCGCTATTGAACCGTGCCGCAACGTTGAACTGAGAGGCAGTCAGTGAAAGGCCTAGGCAGAGAAATGGATGCCTCGCCGAGGCGCGAGCGGATTGTGCCTGTCGCGGCGTCGATATCGGCGTTGATCCTATCCATCGTCACCGGTGGCTTCGTTCTTGTTACCGCATTCATGATCACCGGCTACGAACGATACGTGAGCGGGCATACTTCTGGATGGGTCGAGGCCGTGGCAGTGGTTCTGTTGTGTCCATCGTTGGCTATGGGTGCCGGTTCGATCCTGATGTTGCGGCGGCGAAATTTCGGCAGAGTCGTGGTCGCGGTGATCGCATTGTTCGGGACTGTGACGGTCGGGCTGATAGCCGCTGCTCAAGCGGTTGACGGCGAAATCGCCGTGGCGGTGAGGGTTGCGGCAGTCGCGGCTGCCCCAGGGGTTGTGCTGATTTTGTCCACAAACCGAGCGTCGAAGAAATGGACCGAACGAACGCAAGGTCGACGGCCAAAATGATGCGCCGACGGGGGACATGCAGTAAGAAGGCCGAAAGGTCCCGCGACGAGAATTCGCGGGACCTTTCGTTGGTACTGGGCTAAATTCTGGCCCACTTGCCGGGGTTGAGGTGGAACTGGACCAGGGCGGTGGCGTGGCCGTGGCCCATGCCGTGTTCGGCTTTCAGCCAGGTGACCAGGGCGGTGTGGCCGGTGGGTTCGGCTGTGGCGAGGAGGGTGAACCACTCGTCGACGGGGCGGCCGTACTTGGTTTCGATGGTGGGGAAGTAGGACGCGGGGCCGTGTGGTGTGTTCGCCATGTGGTTCCTCCTCGGGGGGTTGCTCGTTATCGGTGAAGACGGGGTGGCGGGGCGGAATTCATCGCTATGCGGTGACGAGCTCGCGTTCGGTCGAGCTCACGCGGCGCTCGCGGATCAGCAGCACGCCGGCCAGTGCTACCAGGATCGCGGTGAAGCCGTGGACGCCGAGGGCGGTGGCGGTGGAACCGTTCCAGCTCAGGATGGTGGTCATGTCGCCGAACGGGGTGAGGGCGGTGGCCAGCATGGCGATGCCGAGGGCGAAGCGCTGCTTGAAGGCCAGCAGGCCCAGGATCACCAGGCCGCTGACGATGTCGCGCACGCCCTTGATGTTCAGGAAGGCCACCGCGTCGCCTTCGGGAACTGCGGGCAGTCCGAAGCCCGCGGCCGTGGCCTCGGGGACGATCAGGTAGCTGAGGCCGACGTAGATGATGAACAGGCCGCCGAGCAGGGAGAGGGCGGTGGCGATGCGCGAGGTGGTCATGAGGTGCTCCTTGGATCTTGTTGCTTGCTCTGAAATCTAGCGGCGCTAGGTGTTGATAGGAACGATAGCCCACTCTCGCTATCTTGTCTAGCGCTGCTAGAATTTCGAGCATGAGCACCCAGCAGCGCAAGGAACGTGAACTGGCGCAACGGCATCAACGGATCATCGATGCCGCGCGCGACATGGCCGAGGCGGAAGGGTGGGAGGCGGTCACCATCCGAAAACTGGCCGACAGCATCGAATACAGCCAGCCCGTGCTCTACGGCCACTTCGCCAACAAGGCGGCGATCGTCGGCGCTGTTGCCCTGCAGGGTTGCATCGACCTCGCCGAGCGGTTGAAGTCCGCGCGTGAGGCGGCCACGACGCATTCCGAGGTGATCGCGAACGTCGCTCGCGCCTACCTCGACTTCGCCACCGCGCACCCGGCCGTCTACGACGCCATCTTCGGGCAGAAGACCGACCTCAACTTCGGCCTCGAAGCGCCGGAGCCGCTTCGCGACGCCTTCGGGGGGCTCGAGGCGATGTTCGCGCCGTACGCGGAGGGGGATGATCTCGGCGCGCGCACCGAGGTCGCCTGGGCTTCCCTGCACGGCTTGGCCACGCTCGATCGCGCCGGACGTCTGCGCCCCGAACTGCGCGAACGGCGAATCAACTTGCTGGTCGACGGCACCAGCGAGGTGGTGGAAGGCTCGGCGTGACCATCCGTGCGCGACCAGTGAATGCTCAGCGCGGTGAGCGAGCACTCGTCGGCATCACCGTCGCGCCCGCGTAGGTTGGAGGTGACGACGCAAGTCGACACAGGTCGAAGGGACGGCGGCAATGGCGGAAGTCGTAGTAGTCGGTTCGGGGCCCAACGGGCTGGCCGCCGCGGTGATCGCGGCGCGCGCCGGATTGTCGGTGCGGGTCCTGGAAGCGCAGGAACAGGCGGGCGGCGGATCACGCACCGCCGAACTCACGCTGCCGGGTTTCTATCATGATGTCTGTGCCGGTGCGCATCCAATGGCGTTGGCATCTCCCTTCTTTCGCGCCTTCGACCTCGAAGCGCATGGCGTCGAACTGCTCACCCCGACCGTCTCCTACGCCCACCCTCTGGACGGCGGCATCGCCGGATTGGCTTGGCGCAACCTCGAATCCACCGTCGCCGACCTCGGCCGCGACGGCCCGGCCTGGCGAGAACTGTTCGGCCCGCTGGTGCAACGCTGGACCGACGTGGTCGACCTGGCCATGTGCGATCTGCGACATCCCCCGCTACATTTCGCCGCGGGCGCCGAGTTCGCGACTCGCCTGCTCGCACAAGCATCTCCCTTGGCCAACAAGGGTTTTCACGGCCAAGTGGCTCCCGCGATGTTCACCGGCGTCGCCGCCCACGCCATCACCTCGCCGCGCGCGTTCCCCGCGGTCGGCGCCGCCCTGCTGCTGGGCACCCTCGCGCACGCGGGCGGCTGGGTGATTCCGCGCGGCGGCAGCCAGGCCATCCCGAACGCGATGATCGCCGAAATCGAAAGTCTCGGTGGGGAAGTCATCACCGGACATCGAGTCGACGACTTCGCCGAACTCGCCACCGCGCGCGCCGTGCTGTTCGACACCTCACCCGCGGAACTGCTGCGCGTGGCCGGTGACCGGCTGCCGACCCGATACCGCAACAGCCTCGGCCGTTTCCAATACGGCAACGCCGCCTGCAAGGTCGACTTCGCCCTGTCGGGTCCGGTGCCATGGGCCGCGCCGGGTGCCGACCTGGCGGGCACCCTGCACGTGATCGGTGACGCCGCGGAATCCCGGCGCGCCGAAGACGAAGTCAACGCAGGCAGATTCGCGAAACGCCCCTACGTGCTCGCCATCCAACCCGGCGTCGTCGACCCGACCAGAGCCCCCGCGGGGATGCAGACCTTCTACACCTACGCCCACGTCCCCAACGGCACCGACCGCGACATCAGCGAACAGGTGATCGACCAGATCGAACGCTTCGCCCCCGGCTTCCGCGACCTGATCCTGGCGAAACACGTGACCCCCGCGGCCTTCATGCCCGCCCACAACGCCAACTACATCGGCGGCGACATCTCCGCGGGCGCAATGACCACCCGCCAGACCATCTTTCGGCCACTGGCGCGCTGGAACCCTTACAGCACACCGATTCCCGGCACCTACCTGTGCTCGTCCTCGACCCCGCCGGGCCCCGGCGTACACGGCATGTCCGGCCTACACGCCGCCCACCACCTGCTACGCAACCGCTTCGGCATCGTCACCGACCCTCTCGACCTGCTACGCGGCGCGGCGCCTGCCTACCGCTAGGTCTTCTTCGACGGTGCGTCGTGGACGAGATCGGGCTTGAACACGTCGGGTTCGAGATAGATCGTGCAGGAGTTGGGGACCGCGGCGTGGATGCGGTCGCCCGCGGCGTCGATGGCCTCGCCGACCTGGGTGATGTCCAGGCCCGCGTGCATCGCGATCTTCGCGTTGATCAGTAGGTCTTGGGGGCCCAGGTACTGGGTCTGCATGCGGATCACGCGTTCGATGCGGGGATCGGACAGCAGCGCCGAGCGAATCGCGGTGTCGTCCTTGGCCGTTGCGCCTTCGCCGATCAGCAGGCTCTTGGTCTCCACGATCAGGATCGTGGCGTTGCAGCCGAGCAGGATGCCGATCAGCAGGGTGCCGATGCCGTCCCAGATCGGGTTGCCGGTGATCATCGACATGCTCACGCCGCCGAGGGCGAACAGCAGACCCAAGATCGCGCCGGCGTCTTCCAGCAGCACCACGGGCAGTTCAGGATTGCGCGTGTTGCGGATGAAATACCACCAGGAGTTCTTGCCCTTCAGCGGCTCCGACTGTTTGCGCGCGGTGAGGAAACTGCTGCCCTCTAGCACCATCGACACACCGAGAATCCCGATCGCGACCCACGGCGAGCTGATTTCCTCGGGGAACCGGATCTTGTGGATCGCCTCGTTGATCGCGAACAGGCTGCCCATGATGAACAGCACCAGTGCCACGACGAACGAATAGAAATACCGGTTGCGCGAGTAGCCGAACGGGTGCAGCTTGTCCGGTGGCTGGTCGGCGCGGTTGTGGCCGACCAGCAGCAGCGCCTCGTTGCCGGTATCGGCCACCGAGTGCACCGCCTCGGCCAGCATCGACGACGAACCGGTGATGAACGCACCGATGAACTTCGCCACCATGATGCCCGCGTTCGCCCCGAGTGCGGCGAGGATCGCGATCTTGCTGTCTCCACCTTGCTCGGCCATACCGGCAGGCTACCGGCAGTTTCTGCCCCTGCCGCCGACCTGCGGCCCGTGTCGGCTACTTCCGGTACAGGTCCGGCTCCAAGTAGATCAGGCGCGCGGTCGGGACCGCGGTGCGCACGCGCATCTCCGCGGCGTCGATGGCCTCGGCGACCTCGGCGATGTCCAGATGCGGGGCCAGCGCGACCTTGGCGGCGACCAGCATCTCGTCGGGGCCCAGGTACTCGGTCTTCATGTGGATCACCGAGACGATCTTCGAACCGTCGACCAGCTTCTCGCGAATGATCCGGCCCTGTTCGGGCGTGGCGCCTTCGCCGATGAGCAGGCTCTTCATCTCCACGATCAGCACGATCGCGATGATGCCCAGCAGGATGCCGATGGACAGGGTGCCGATGCCGTCGAAGACCGGGTCGTCGGTGGCCATGGTCAGGCCGACACCGCCCAGTGCCAGCACCAGACCGATCAGCGCGCCGGTGTCCTCCAGCAGCACCACCGGCAGTTCGGGGCTGCGCGAGTTGCGGATGAACCGCCACCAGGTCGCGTTGCCCTTCAACGGGCGGGACTCGCGCACCGCGGTCAGGAAGCTGAAGGTCTCCAGGCCGATCGCGATCACCAGGATCACGATCGCCACGATCGGCTGACTGAGCTCCTCGGGATGTTGGATCTTGTGGATGCCCTCGTAGATCGCGAACACCGAACCCAAGGTGAACAGCACCAGGGCCACGACGAACGAATAGAAGTAGCGGTTGCGGCCGTAGCCGAACTGGTGAAGCTCGTCGGCGTCCTTGGCCGCGGCGCGCTGACCGAACAGCAGCAGACCCTGGTTCGACGTGTCGGCCACCGAGTGCACACCCTCGGCCATCATCGACGCCGATCCGGTGATGAACGCACCGATGAACTTCGCCACCGCGATGCCGGCATTGGCCGTCAACGCCGCGATGATCGCCTTCTTGCCACCACTAGCCGACATGCCGGCCCGCCCTTCTGTTCGCTGAACACGACTGGCCACAGCCTAGTGGGGGACAGGGCGAAAAGTACGCGTCGGTATCAGTTGCCGTCGCCGACGCAGGCACTGAACAGTTGCGCGGGTCCGCGCACCGCGCGTGCCTTGATGTCGGTGTCGGCGGCGGAGATCCAGGCCGCGCTGCCGCGTTCGATGGTCAGGGTGCGCCCGTTCTCCGACAGTTCCACCGTGCCCGCGGTGCACAGCACGATGCTGGGCCCGGCGTCGGCGAGCACGACCGGTTCGTCGTCGGTGTCCAGGTCGAACCGGCACAGCGCGAATTCCGGTGCGGGCGTGCGGTATCGGACGCTGCCGTCGCCGCCGGGTTCGGGTTCGATCACCGGCAGGTCGATGGGTTCGAAGTCCAACACGTGCAGCAGTTCCGGCACGTCGACGTGTTTGGGGGTCAGGCCGCCGCGTAATACGTTGTCGGAGTTGGCCATGATCTCCACGCCGACCCCGCGCAGGTAGGCGTGCAGGTTGCCTGCCGCCAGGAACAGTGCCTGGCCCGGTTCCAGGGTCAGGCGGTTGAGCAGCAGTGCGGCCAGGACTCCCGCGTCACCGGGGTAGACCTCGGCCAGTTCCAGCGCGGTGCGCACCTCGGCACCGAACTCGTGCTCGCCCTTGGTGGACAGGTACCGCACGCAGCCCTCGAGCACCGCGGGCAGCAGTTTCGCCAGCGCCGCGGGCGGCAGCGTGATCCAGGTGGTGAACAGTGTGCGCAGACCGGCCGAATCGGGTTGGGCGGCAAGCAGTTCGGCGTAAACGTTCAGGCCGGGTACGTCCAGCGCGCGCAACAGGTCCACGGTGCGGTGCGGGTCGCGGAACCCGGCCAGCGCCTCGAAACGTTCCAGTGCCACAACCAGTTCGGGCTTGTGGCTGTCGTCGCGGTAGTTGCGCAGCGGCGAATCCAAGGCGACACCGAGCCGGTTCTCGCGTTCGAAACCGGTCTTGGCCTGCGCCGAACTGGGATGCGCCTGCAGCGACAACGGCTCTTCCGCGGCCAGGATCTTCAGCAGAAACGGCAGCCGGGTGCCGAAAGAATTTGCCACCGAACCTAATTCGCGCACAGGATCGTCGGCCAACACCTCGACCAGCGAGCGGGTAGCACCTTCGTGCACCACATGCGCGGGATCGGCCGGGTGCGCGCCGAACCAGAGTTCGGCCTCGGGATGCGCCGACGGCACCGGCCGACCGCACAGCTGAGCCAGAGCGGTGCGCGACCCCCACGCGTAAGAACGCAGCGCACCAACAAGTTCCCGCACTAGTAGCGTCCCCCGTCGTATCGATCCGGTTCGGGCGCGGCGGCACCGCGCGCACCGGTCAGTCGAAGATAAGCCGCGGCCATGTCCAGCCGCAGCGCGAGCACAGCCAGCTGCTCGAGTTCGCTGCCGTGTCCGCCCCCTGCGGCGGACATGGCAGCGGCCTGTTCGGTACTGGGCGCGGCGCCGGGGTCGGCCAGCTGCGACTGCAGCACGTCGACATCGGCGTGCACCAGTTCGGCGTCGACCAGGCCACCGCCCGCTCCGTCGAACACCGCCAGCTTGCGCCGCACCGCCGCTTGATCGGCACGCACGCTCAATGCCAGCACCCGCACCCGTTCCACCGGCGCGGGTCCGTCGAGTTCCTCGTCGTGGAACAGCGGATCGAAGGCGGGCGCGGCACCGGCGGTGGCCTGCGACAGGCGTCCCACCGAGGCCACGGCATCGGACAGATCCGCCGCCGACGCGAGCCTGCCCGCCGACTGCAACAGCACCTCGGACCCGTGGCCCGCCAGTTCGATCGCGGCCGGGGAATCGCCCGCGAGCACGACGCCGACCCCGTGCATCCGGGAAGCGAGGGTTTTGGCCGGGTTGCGGAAGACCTCGGTGTGCGGGCCGTCGCGCAACGCCTCGGCGTCGAGCATGTCGGCCAGGGCGGTCAGATCCGGCATGGCCGCGCCGCTGCGTTGCGGGTCGATCCCGCGCAGCACCGCGATGCCGACGGCGAGGAAGCGCAGCAGCCGGTTGTGGTCGAGCACGGGCACTCGCGGTTCGAGCACGATCGCGCGACCGGCGGCCGCGGACCGCAACGGGCCCTCGTGGGGTGCGGCGACCACGACTTCGGCGTTGCGGCGCACGGCCCGGTCCACGGCGTCGATCAGGCGCGGATCGCCCGCGTCGTCGCCGGCCACCAGGACCACGTCCAACGCGCCGACCCAGGGCGGCAGCGACGTGACGGCCACGATCGGCAGCCCGGCCCGATCACCGAGCGAGGCCACCAGCAGCCCGGCCGCGCGCGCGGCGCGACCCGAACCGGTGACCAACACCAGGCTGCGCGGGCTCAGACCCGACAGGCGTTCGATGAGTCCGGTCTCCGCGACCGCGGCGGCCGTGGCACGCACCTGGGCGCCGCCCGAGGCCGCCGAGCGCAGGGCGCCGCCGGTGTCGGCCGCTTCCAGCGACTCGGCATCGTCGAGGTCGAATAGCGGTGTTCCAGCGATCATCGCCGAACCCACCTCCCCTCATCGCGCTGTGTCGTGCGTGACTCCACTATTCCAGTCGTGCATCGGCAAAGCTGCTGATCCGCGGTCACCGAATACCGGGCATCCAC
The DNA here is from genome assembly GCF_042716995.1 of Nocardia sp. NPDC058640. Lineage (NCBI taxonomy): Bacteria > Bacillati > Actinomycetota > Actinomycetes > Mycobacteriales > Nocardiaceae > Nocardia > Nocardia sp. NPDC058640. The sequence goes on along the minus strand of NZ_JBHXRG010000001.1, from coordinate 854,940 downwards.
TGGTACTGGTTTCATCTTCCCAGTCAGACGCGGACGATGCTCAAGATCTCGGTCACGAGTGCGTTTACTTCGGCCTGCGATCCGGCCTCGACGTTGAGTCGAAGCAGCGGTTCGGTATTCGAGGCGCGCAGATTGAACCAGGCGTGGTTACCCAGATCCACGGTCACCCCGTCCATGCGGTCCACCGATTCGGTGCGGTCGGCGAACGCGGCCAACACCGCGGCGGTGCGATCGGCGGCATCGGCCACGGTCGAGTTGATCTCGCCCGACGCCGAATACACGTCGTAGGCGGCCATCAGGTCCGAGACTGTGCGGTCACTTTCGCCCAGTGCGGCCAGCACGTGCATCGCGGCCAACATGCCCGAATCGGCGCCCCAGAAATCGCGGAAGTAGTAGTGCGCGGAGTGCTCGCCGCCGAACACCGCGCCCGTGGCGGCCATCTCCTGCTTGATGAACGAGTGACCAACGCGCGTGCGCACCGGCTTGCCGCCCAGCTCCTCGACCAGTTCGGGCACCGCGCGCGAGGTGATCAGGTTGTGGATCACCGTGGCACCGGGGTCCTTGGCCAGCTCGCGCTGGGCCACGATCGCGGTGATCGCCGACGGGGACACCGGTTCGCCGCGCTCGTCGACCACGAAGCAGCGGTCGGCGTCACCGTCGAAGGCCAGGCCGATGTCGGCGCCGCTGGCACGCACCAGCGCCTGCAGGTCGACCAGGTTCTTCGGGTCCAGCGGGTTGGCTTCGTGGTTGGGGAACGAGCCGTCCAGTTCGAAGTACAGCGGCACGATGGTGATCGGGCCCAGCGTGCCCAGCACGGCCGGCACGGTGTGCCCGCCCATGCCGTTGCCGGCGTCGACCGCGATGGTGAGCGGACGGATCCCGTCCAGGTTCACCAGTTCGCGCAGGTAGGTGGCGTAATCGGCGAGCAGATCGGTGCTGGTGGCGGTGCCGGACGCGCCGTCGAAGGCGGGCACGCCCTCGATGACCTCGGCGGAGATGGTCGCGAGGCCGGTGTCCTGGCCCACGGGCAGCGCGTTCGCGCGGCACAGCTTGATGCCGTTGTACTTGGCCGGGTTGTGGCTGGCAGTGAACATGGCGCCGGGGCAGCCCAGCTTGCCCGAGGCGAAGTAGAGCTGGTCGGTGGAGGCCAGGCCGATGTGCACCACATCCAGGCCCTGCGCCTGCACGCCCTGCGCGAAAGCTTCCGACAGTGCGGGGGAGGACTCACGCATGTCGTGGCCGATCACCACGCGGGTGGCACCTTCCTCGCGCATCAGGCGGGCGAAGGACGCGCCGACGTCGTGCACGAACGCCTCGTCGATCTGCTCGCCCACCACCCCGCGGACGTCATAAGCCTTGATCACGGCATTCACGAGTTCGCCAGAGCGCGCGAGGGTCGTCATGAGTAGTTACCCTAGCGGGCTCCACCGACAATCCGGGATCGTGGCCGCACTAGCTACGGATCGGGCAGGACCCGGAGGTGCCCGCGGCGGCCGGTTCGCGCGGTGCGCGGGGCGGCGGGGGCGTTGTCACGCAGGCCCGGTTGGTCGGCTTCCGCGGCGGTGGCCGGGCGGCGACGCAGGCCCGCTTCGCGTACGGCTTCGGCCAACGCGGTGAGATCGTCGTCATCGGGCGTGCTCGAGGAGAAGCCGCCTTCGTGCCGGACCAGCTCCCACCCCTTGGGTGCGGTGATGCGGCAGGCGTGGGTTTCGCACAGATCCCAGGAATGCGGTTCGGCGACGGTGGCAAGGGGGCCCACGACCGCGGTCGAGTCGGAGTACACATACGTCAGCGTCGCTACTGCCGGATTCTTGCAGCCTGGTCGGCAGCAACGACGCATAGGGATCACGACGTCGAGATTAGCCCTCCACCGTCGGAAAGTGGAGACGGACACGCCCTAAACGGGCACAGTCGCGACAGCAGTTGTTTCGTCTACTCGGGTTCCGGATCGATCAGATCGGGGTCTACACCGAGGTAGGTGGCGATCTGTTGCACCAGCACCTCGCGCAACAACTCGACCAGATCGTCGGGATCGGCCGCGCGCAGTTCCAGTGGCTTGCGGAACAACACCACCCTGGCGCGCGTGGCCGCACCGTGGCGGTCCACGCCCGCGGGGATCAGCCGCGACAGCGGTACCGGTCCGTCGGCGACGACCTCATCGGGCCAGGTGACCGAATCAGGATGCAGCGGACGGATTTTCGGCACATCGTCGACGGCGATATCGAGCTTGGTGAGTCGATCGTGCCAGCGGGTGTCCAACGGAGCGAACGCCTCGAGCACGAGCCGATCGAACTTCTGTCCCCTGGTGCGCCACGCGGGTACCGTCGGCGGGAGCATGGGGCCACGGACACCTCGGCCGCGGCGGGTCACCGAACGAGCGGTGGGTGCCGTGGGATGACGCCGGGAACGTGCCATGGGTGGTTCACCTCTCTCGCCTGCACCGAAGATAAAGGGCGTTCGCCCGGAGACACCGACGTACTGCGCCTGCGTGGCTCCGGGCCAGGCCTGGAGAGAGTCTACTTTCGAACAGTCACTTAACCGATTCCGCGCTTCAGCCTGCGACGCTCTCGTTCCGAGAGACCGCCCCAGATTCCGAAGCGTTCATCATGTGCCAGTGCGTATTCCAAGCACTGGTCACGTACTTCACAGCCCAAGCAGATTCGCTTTGCCTCACGTGTCGAGCCGCCCTTCTCGGGGAAGAACGCCTCGGGGTCGGTCTGAGCGCACAGTGCTCGTTCTTGCCACTGCTCTTCGATCGACTCGAACATTTCATCGAAGCCCGTGACGACCAGACTCAGCCGGGGAGCCGCGACTTCGCTTACCACGTCCGGTTCCTGCCAGCTCATTTCAGCGCAGACAGCGTGAGCTGCGCCTGCTGTGGAATCGGTCGGCGAGACCAGATCTTCGGTCATCGTTCCGCCTCCTCACTATGTGTTAGCGCAGAATGATTCTTTCCGTCGGATCTACAGATAAATCCCGACGGCCCAACACCGCGACGTAGTCTCGCGGGCTTCCCCGAAGCCTGCCTTCCGAACGAGACTGAAACCCTCTCGCAAACGCCCCCGCGCTATGCCCTCTCGCGGTGACCGGAATGACATGTCTGTGATTAGACACGCCGCACTTGCCGGTGGTCAACCCGCCGTCACCCTTCCGTTACACTCCGGCCCCGCCTTTCGTGTTGATCTTGTTATGTGCCGTGGCAAATGACCAGCAACTTCGCTGGACATCGGTGTGAAATCGCCGGGCAACCGTTGGTCACTAGGCTGTGACCTTGTGACTGCACAACACGCGGTGCGCGTGCCCAAGATCGCCGTACTCGTCGGCGGCGTCGGCGGTGCCCGGTTCCTCCAGGGTCTTCGTCAGCTGCTGCCCGAAGCCGACATCGCCGCCATCGTCAACGTCGGCGACGACGTGTGGATGCACGGGCTTCGCATCTGCCCCGACCTCGACACCTGCATGTACACCCTCGGCGGTGGCATCGACACCGAGCGTGGCTGGGGCCACGCCGACGAAACCTGGCACGCGAAAGAGGAGCTGGCCAAGTACAACGCCCAGCCCGATTGGTTCGGACTGGGCGACCGCGACATCGCCACCCACCTCATTCGCACCGAGATGCTGCGCGCCGGATACCCGCTGTCCGCGGTCACCGAAGCGCTGTGCAATCGGTGGCAGCCGGGCGTGAAGCTGATCCCGGCTACCGACGATCGCTGCGAAACCCACGTCGTGGTCAGCGATCCCGACAATGCTGGCGAACGTCGCGCGATCCACTTCCAGGAATGGTGGGTGCGGTACCGCGCGGCGCTGCCGACTCACGGATTTGCCTCGATCGGCGCCGAGCAAGCCTCTCCGGCCCCGAATGTGACCGAAATCATAGCTGCCGCAGACGCTGTGCTGCTGGCCCCGTCGAACCCCGTGGTGAGCATCGGCGCGATCCTCGCGGTGCCCGGAATCCGCGGCGCGCTGCGCACCACCGACGCGAAGGTGATCGGGCTGTCGCCGGTGATCGACGGAAAGCCGTTGCGCGGCATGGCAGATGAGTGCCTGTCCGCGATCGGCGTCGAGTCCACCGCCGAGGCGATCGGACGGCACTACGGTGCGCGTTCGGCGACCGGCATCCTCGACGGGTGGTTGGTGCACTCCACCGATTCCGCCGATGTGCCGGGTGTGGAAGTGCGCAGCGTGCCGCTGTTGATGACCGATCCCGACGCGACCGCCGAAATGGCGCGTGCGGCACTGGAATTGGCGGGAGTGAAGGCGTGAGCGTTGTGCCTGATCACGCGGCCGACGAGCTGCGCATCCTGCCGGTGAAAGGACTGCCGGAGTTCCGGCCCGGTGACGACATCGCCGAACACCTTGCGGCACAAGCGCCCTGGCTCACCGACGGGGACATTGTCGTGGTCACCAGCAAGATCGTGTCGAAGGTCGAAGGGCGCATCGTGACCGCCCCGACCGACCCCGACGAACGCGACGCCGCGCGCCGCACCCTCGTGCAGGACGAAGCCGTGCGCGTGCTCGCCCGCAAGGGCCGCACCCTGATCACCGAGAATCGCCTCGGCATCGTGCAGGCGGCCTCGGGCGTGGACGGTTCGAACGTGGCCGAAGGCGAATTGGTGCTGCTGCCTACCGATCCCGACGGCAGCGCGAAAACCCTGCGCACCGCCATCGCCGCGCGCCTCGGCGTTGACGTGGCCGTGGTCATCACCGACACGATGGGTCGCGCCTGGCGCAACGGGCAGATCGACGCGGCCATCGGGTCGGCCGGACTGCGCGTGCTGCACGACTACGACGGCGCAATCGACGGGCAGGGCAACGCACTTCACGTCACCCAGGTCGCCATCGCCGACGAACTCGCCGCGGCCGCGGACCTGGTCAAGGGCAAGCTCGGCGGGGTGCCGATCGCGGTGGTGCGCGGGCTGGACACCGACGACGACGGCTCCACCGCGGCGACGTTGTTGCGCGGCGGCGTCGACGACCTGTTCTGGCTCGGCACCGCCGAGGCGATCGAGCAGGGCCGCAAAGAGGCTGTGCCCCTGCGACGTTCGGTGCGCGCGTTCGCGAACGAACCGGTGGACCCCGAACGGATCCGCGCCGCGGTCGCCGTCGGCCTCACCGCGCCGGCCCCGCATCACACCCGCCCAGTGCGCTTCGTCTGGCTGCGCAAGGCGACCCTGCGGGCGCAGCTGCTGGACGCCATGGCCGAACAGTGGAGCGCCGACCTGACCGCCGACGGCCTCGACCCCGAACGTGTCGCGCGTCGAATCGCGCGCGGCCGCATCCTTTTCGAAGCCCCGGAAGTGATCATCCCGTTCTGCGTGCCCGACGGCGCGCACGACTATCCCGACGCTCGACGTCAGGCGGCCGAGCAGACGATGTTCACCGTGGCTGTCGGTGCGGCGGTGCAGGGCCTGCTGGTGGCGCTGGCTGCCGATGGTCTGGGCAGCTGCTGGATCGGTTCGACCATCTTCGCGCCCGAGATCGTGCGCGAGGTCCTGGGACTGGACGAGGACTGGATGCCGTTGGGCGCCATCGCCATCGGCATGCCCCTCGAAGAACCGACCCCGCGCACGATGGGATCGGCAGGCGCGGGACTGGTGGAACTGTGAACGCGACGAAGGGGCCTGCCCTGTGACCGCCGAATCTCTCCACGCGTCAGCGACGGAACTGCTCACCCGGTGGGAACCGCAGTCGCACGCGGATCACTCACTGCGCGAAGCGTTTCTGGCGTTCCTCGGCTCCGCACCTCGCGGTTGCCTGCGCGAACACGCCCCCGGCCACATCACCGCATCGGCGATCGTGCTGTCGCACGACCGTCGCGAAATCCTGCTGACCCTGCACCCGAAAGTGGGCCGCTGGATTCAACTCGGCGGTCACTGCGAACCCGACGACAAGACCGTGCAGGACGCGGCGCTGCGCGAAGCGGTGGAGGAATCCGGGATCCCTGACCTGGTCCTGACGCCCGGCCTGTATGGCGCGCAGGCGCACCCGATCACCTGCTCGCTTGGCGTGCCGACCCGGCATCTGGACCTGCTGTTCGAGGTCATCGCGCCACCGAACGCGGTACCTGTGCGCAGCAGTGAATCCACCGATCTGCGGTGGTGGCCGGTCGACGGGCTACCACCGGGCGCCGACGTGATCTTGCGGTCAGACGCATGATGTAAAGCCCCCTGAAAAGGTCTCTGACCTGTAACGACGACGGCCGTGTCCAGCTAGGACACGGCCGTTTTCGGCGTTTCCGAAGGTTGCGACTTTACAAATAGCGGATTTTGTCTAGACAGCCGACGGATCCGGACATATCGTCTGTGACAGAGAGTTACGCACATCACAGGTGTGAGATGTGCCTCGGGACTGGAGACGATGATGTCGACCGATGCCAACGCGTCGCAGCAGCGGGTTTCGCCGCCGCAGTGGCGAGATTCCAAACGCTATTTGTGGCTGTGGGGGCTGTTCGCTCCCACCGGCCTGTTCACGATCGCGATCCCGCTGATCTGGGGTCTGAACCAGCTCGGCTGGCACCGCATCGCCGAGATCCCGTTCTGGCTCGGCCCGGTGCTGGTCTACATCGTGATCCCGCTCGCCGACCTGTTCTTCGGCCCGGACGGCGACAACCCGCCCGACGAGGTGATGGAGTACCTGGAAAACGACAAGTACTACCGGTACCTGACCTACCTGTACCTGCCGTTCCAGTACGCGTCGCTGATCTTCGCCTGCTACATCATCACCGCGCCGAACCTGCACTGGCTGGGCTTCTCCGGTGGCGCCAACGTCGTGGACAAGATCGGTATCGCGATCAGCGTGGGCATGATCGGCGGCATCGGCATCAACACCGCGCACGAACTGGGCCACAAGAAGGTCGAACTCGAGCGCTGGCTGGCCCGCATCGCGCTGGCCCAGTCGTTCTACGGTCACTTCTACATCGAACACAACCGCGGTCACCACGTTCGCGTTGCCACCCCCGAGGATCCGGCGAGTTCGCGTCTGGGTGAATCGTTCTGGGCGTTCTGGCCCCGCACGGTCTGGGGCAGCCTGCGCTCGGCCTGGCATCTGGAGAAGGAACGTCTGGGCCGACTCGAGAAGAGTCCGTGGACGCTGCGCAACGACGTGCTCAACGCCTGGGCGATGTCGGTGGTGCTGTGGCTGGGCCTGATCGCGTTCTTCGGTGTCGAAGTGCTGCCGTATCTGGTCCTGCAGGCCGTGGTCGGTTTCAGCCTGCTGGAATCGGTGAACTACCTCGAGCACTACGGCCTGGTCCGGCAGAAGACCGCCAGCGGTCGCTACGAACGGCCCGCGCCCGAGCACAGCTGGAACAGCGACCACATCGTCACCAACATCTTCCTGTACCACCTGCAGCGCCACAGCGACCACCACGCCTACCCCACCCGTCGCTACCAGACGCTGCGCAGCTGGGACGGTGCGCCGAACCTGCCAAGCGGCTACGCCAGCATGATCCTGCTCGGCTACTTCCCGCCGATCTGGCGCAAGGTGATGGACAAGCGCGTGCTCGCCCACTACGGCGGCGACGTGACCAAGGCCAATATCGAACCCAAGCGCCGTGAGCAGGTGCTGGCACAGTACGAGACGGAGGACCGGTCGTGAGCGCTTACAAATGTCCGGTGTGCGATTTTGTCTACGACGAGGCCAAAGGCGCCCCCCGCGAGGGTTTCCCGCCTGGCACACTGTGGGCGGCCGTCCCCGACGAATGGTGCTGTCCAGACTGCGGGGTACGGGAGAAAATCGACTTCGAGGCGGTAGGAGTTTCGCAGTGACCGATTACAAGCTCTACCAGTGCGCGCAGTGCGGTTTCGAATACGACGAAGCCGTGGGCTGGCCCGACGACGGCCTGGCCCCCGGCACCCGCTGGGACGACATTCCCGACGACTGGACCTGCCCCGACTGTGGTGCGCAGAAGTCCGACTTCTTCATGGTCGAGATCGAACGTTCGTGAGCGTCGCGGGTCGCCCGCGCACCGGTGCGCGCATCCCGTACCAGGAGGCCGCGCGTGAACTACTGCGCAACACGGTCCTGGACGGGATGCGCGAGTTGCTCACCGAGCGTGACTGGTCCAAGGTCACCCTCGGTGACGTCGCGACCAGGGCCGGAGTGAGCAGACAGACCCTCTACAACGAGTTCGGTTCGCGCGCGGGCCTTTCGCAGGCCTACGCCCTTCGCCTGGCCGACGATCTGGTCGACCATGTGCGCGAGGCGCTGGACGCCAATGTCGGCGATGCCCGCGCCGCGATCCGGGTCGGGATGACCGGGTTCTTCCTCTCCGCGGCCGGCGACCCACTGGTCCGGTCGCTGCTGAGCGGGGAGATGAAACCCGACCTGCTCCGCCTGATCACCCTCGACGCGGCCCCGCTGCTCGAGCACGCCACCACGCGCCTGACTACGGTGTTCACCCACAGTTGGGTGGACGCCAGCGTTGCCGAGGCCGACGTGCTCGCGCACGCGCTGGTGCGCATCGCCCTGAGTTACATCCCCAACCCGCCGGTGCCGCAGCGTGATGCCGCCGCGGAGATGGCCGCGCTGCTGAGCCCGTACGTCGAGGCGATCGTGCAGGTCAGAGGTGTGCGCGCACCAACTGGTGACGTAGAGCACTGAGACACCTCACGAACTCTGAATCGCCATCGTGTAACCATCACCACGTTTGGGGATCTGCCGCTGTGTAACGCGCCTATGGTCTGTCAGTATTCACATCGGTCGGCGATTGGTCTCTTTACAGCGGAGCGAGTGTGCAAGCGGTTGGTAAACCGGGGGGTTTTCGTGATCCCAAACGGTATCTCTGGGCCCTGGGGCTGATCGCCCCGGCGTGCGCTCTGCTGCCCTCCCAACTTGTGTACTGGACCAAGGCGGAAGTGTTCTGGTGGATCGGCCCGGTGATCGTGCTGATCGCCATCCCCGTGCTGGACTGGATCGTGGGCGAGGACGGCAACAACCCGCGCGACGAGGACTACGCGGCGCTGTCGGCGGACCGGTACTACCGGTGGTGCACCTACCTGTTCCTGCCCATCCAGCTGATCAGTCTCGGCGTGGCCTGCCACATGTGGACCAGTCCCGAACTCGCGCTGATCGACAAGCTCGGCTTGGCCGCCACGGTCGGCTTCGTCAGCGGTATCGGCATCAACGCCGCCCACGAATTGGGCCACCGGGTCGAGAGTGCTGAGAAATTGCTGTCGAAGGTGGCGCTGGCCCAATCGGCGTACGGGCACTTCTTCGTCGAGCACAATCGCGGACACCACGCCCGCGTGGCCACCCCCGAGGATCCGGCCAGCGCGCGACTGGGCGAAACACTGTGGGAGTTCTTGCCGCGCAGCGTGATCGGCGGGTTCTCCTCGGCCGTGCAACTCGAGCGCGCCCGCCTGTTCCGGCAGGGGCGCGGCTGGTGGAGCACCCAGAACAACATCCTGCAGGCCTGGGCCATGACCGTGGTGCTGTTCGGTTCGCTGATGCTGGTTTTCGGTACGTCGATCCTGCCGTGGCTGGTCGTGCAGGCCGTGATCGGCGTTGCCCTGCTCGAGACCGTGAACTACGTCGAGCACTACGGACTGCTGCGCGCCCGCAAGCCCAACGGCCGCTACGAACGCTGCTCCCCGCGCGACAGCTGGAACTCCGATCGCCTGGTCACCAACATCTTCCTGTTCCATCTGCAGCGCCACAGCGACCACCACGCCAACCCCGGCCGGCGCTACCAAACCCTGCGCAGCACCGAAGACGCCCCGCAGCTGCCCGCCGGCTACGCCACCATGATCGTGCTGGCCGCGGTGCCGCCGCTGTGGCGTGCGGTGATGGACCCGCGCGTGGCGGCCCATTACGGCGGCGATCTGAGCCTGGCCAATGTCGCACCCGACAAGCCGCGACGGTTGCTGGCCCGATACCGCGCCGCGGCCTGAGACCGCACCTGGGCAGACCGGGGAACTGAGTCGGGCGCACCCGGTAACCTTGCCTGCGTGACGACCTCAGAACTCCCCGCGCGTACCGAGCTCACCCCCGACGTCCGCAACGGCATCGACTACAAGGTGGCAGACCTTTCGTTGGCCGAATTCGGCCGCAAGGAGATCCGCCTGGCCGAGCACGAGATGCCGGGCCTGATGGCGCTGCGCCGTGAATACCACGACGTCCAGCCCCTGAAGGGTGCGCGAATCTCCGGATCGCTGCACATGACGGTGCAGACCGCCGTGCTCATCGAAACCCTCACGGCCCTCGGCGCCGAAGTGCGTTGGGCCTCTTGCAACATCTTCTCCACCCAGGACCATGCCGCCGCCGCGATCGTGGTCGGCCCGCACGGCACCGTCGACGAGCCCGCGGGCGTTCCCGTGTTCGCCTGGAAGGGCGAGTCGCTCGAGGACTACTGGTGGGCCGCCGACCAGATGCTCACCTGGCCCGGCGAACCGGCCAACATGATCCTCGACGACGGTGGCGACGCGACCATGCTGGTGCTGCGCGGCGCGCAGTTCGAGAAGGCCGGCGTCGTCCCGCCCGAGGACGACGACCACTCCGCCGAGTACAAGGTGTTCCTGAACCTGCTGCGCGACAGCGTCGAAGCCGACAAGACCAAGTGGTCGACCATCGCGGAATCGGTCAAGGGCGTCACCGAGGAAACCACCACCGGTGTGCTGCGCCTGTACCAGTTCGCCGCCGCCGGTGAGCTGGTGTTCCCGGCCATCAACGTCAACGACTCGGTCACCAAGTCCAAGTTCGACAACAAGTACGGCACCCGCCACTCGCTCATCGACGGCATCAACCGCGGCACCGACGTGCTCATCGGCGGCAAGAAGGTGCTGATCTGCGGTTACGGCGACGTCGGCAAGGGCTGCGCGGAGTCGCTGGCAGGCCAGGGCGCGCGCGTGCAGGTCACCGAGATCGACCCGATCAACGCGCTGCAGGCGCTGATGGACGGCTACGACGTGGTCACCGTCGAGAAGGCGATCGGCGACGCCGACATCGTGATCACCTCCACCGGCAACAAGGACATCATCACCCTCGACCACATGAAGGCGATGAAGGATCACTCGATCCTGGGCAACATCGGCCACTTCGACAACGAGATCGACATGGCCGCGCTCGAGCGTTGCGGTGCCACCCGGATCAACATCAAGCCGCAGGTCGACGAGTGGACCTTCGACTCGGGCAAGTCGATCATCGTGCTGTCGGAAGGCCGCCTGCTCAACCTGGGCAACGCCACCGGCCACCCCTCGTTCGTGATGTCCAACAGCTTCTCCAACCAGGTCATCGCCCAGATCGAACTGTGGACCAAGCCACAGGAATACGACAACGAGGTCTACCGCCTGCCCAAGCACCTCGACGAAAAGGTCGCCAAGATCCACGTCGAAGCCCTGGGCGGCGAGCTCACCAAGCTCACCAAGGACCAGGCCGAGTACATCAACGTAGACGTCGAGGGCCCGTACAAGCCCGAGCACTACCGCTACTGAGCCTCAGATGACAGTGGGCCCGTAGGCCGATCGGGAGAAGGGGCCACTGTAGCGTGAAGGCGGTTTGAGCGGTGGGGATTAAACGCTATTAGGTGCGAATCCCGAACTGGTGGCCCGCGCGCCACTCACGCC